>NZ_DJGW01000063.1:0-3215 GCF_002432845.1 Sphaerochaeta sp. UBA5836 | reverse complement strand
TGGTGTGAGGACTTCATGAGGAGTCCAACGATGTACGTGAACAAGCAACGGTTCTCTTGAGAAAAACCGGAAAGGGAGCGATTTCTTCTGATGCCGATTGGGATTATTGGGTTGTTGCCGTCCCTGACGATGGTAAAACCCACTCGTTCAGGATTAAGGACTTACGGGAAATTTGCAAGCATATTCCACAGACAATGTAAGGATTGATGGTTCGGTTGCGTACGAGACGAGCATGCATGAGAATCCTCTGAAGTCTGAAAGATCTGATCTTTGGTCGGAAGAGATTCATATAACAGTACCTGGCCGACTTGTTCTCTATCTCTTGGTGCAAGTCCAGGCGGTTGAAGGAAGTATAGGTTCCTACACTATCGAACATGTGATAATTGACTAATTGCAACATGATTCCCTGATTTTGTTGTATACGTGCCTGTGTCATCTTTTTGGTGTTGCATGGAGCTAAATTTGACTGATTGTATATTTTTAAGTATATATAATATAAGCAATAAGAAAGAAACCTTGACACTTGGCAAACTATCCCTGTATCTTTAGTGCATGAAAACACACGACGAACGCATTACTGAACTTGTCGCCAAGATGAAGCAAGACAACCCCGAGGTTGTCGCCCTGTTCCTTGACCAAAAGCTTGATGATGCGGCCCTCGTTGCGCACCTGCGTGAGCATTTTTCAGCTGTCATGCAACAGCATTACCCCAAGGCTTGGGCCTATTATACCAGAGAGGAGCAGACCGAACAGGACTATTACAAACTGATGAGTACCTCCATGGCATACCTTCGTATCATGGATTACCTGGACCATGAGGGCCAGGCATTCGAGGATGGAAACCTCCATGGACAGAAGGTCGTTTCCCATCCAATCGGCTTACTTCGTAGTGTCCTGCTGGGCAAAGAGTGTTCCTGCACCGTTGATTTTGTAGAGGACATGGCACACCTGCTGGCCCAACTGAGCGGTGTGGAAGAACGGGAAATCCCGCCACGAAGCAGAGTCTTGGAGTGGATGGAACGCCATCCCAGCGGCCTTGATCAAGAGGTCATTGCCTGGAGGGCAAAGAACAAGGAGCGCATCGTACAACTCTTGATCGAGCGGATCGAGGATCAGGAAAAGCCTCGGGCGTTGTATCAATTCAAGGAAGGGATGACGGCAGCCGAGAAACGCAAACAGGTGTTGCTGTGGTGGAAGGATGATCGGTTCCATTTGCATTTTGCCATCAGGAATGCCGATGATTTGAACCGCTACCTGGATTACAGCATGGATGAAAAGACCCTCGGCATCATGCGCGAAGCAGAGCGGAAAGGGATTCCCATCTTCGCCACGCCGTACTTTCTCTCCCTGATCGACACCCGCCCGCTTGAGCGTCAGGAACATCCTCACAGTGACGAAGCAATTCGCAGCTACCTCTTCTACAGCCAGGATCTGGTTGAGGAGTTCGGCTCAATCGTGGCATGGGAGAAGGAGGACATAGCAAAGCCCGGCGAGCCGAATGCCGCTGGCTGGCTGCTTCCCTCCCACAACGTTCACCGCCGCTATCCCAATGTCGCCATCTTCATTCCCGATACCATGGGAAGGGCCTGCGGAGGTCTTTGTGCCTACTGCCAGCGGATGTATGACTTCCAGGCAGGCCGCTTCAACTTTGAACTGGAGAAGCTGCGACCCAAGAGAAGCTGGAAGGACCAGCTTGAGCTGAACATGGAGTACTTCAGAAACGATCCGTATCTGTGGGACATCCTCATCACCGGCGGCGATGCATTTATGAGCTCGGTTTCATCCTTGAAAACCATTTTGGATGCCGTGCTGGTCATGGCAAAGCAGAAGATAGAGGACAACAAGGCTCGCAGCCTTGATGAACAATACGCGCCAATGAGACGGGTCCGCCTGGGGACCAAGATACCTGTGTATCTTCCACAGCGGGTAACGACCCAGCTTGCCCAGGTGCTGGCCGACTTTAAAGTGAAGGCAGGGGAGGTAGGCATCGACCAGTGTGTCGTGCAGACCCATGTCTCCTCGGCGATGGAGGTGACTCCCGAAACCAAGAAAGCAGTGCGCAGGTTGCTCGATGCCGGCTGGGCGGTCACCAACCAGGAGGTCTTCACTGTTGCAGCAAGCCGCAGGGGCCATTCGGCGAAGCTTCGCAAGGTTCTCAATGACATCGGGGTGCTTCCCTATTACAATTTCAGTGTCAAGGGCTTCAAGGAGAACCGCGAACTGTTTGCGACCAATGCCCGCAGTACGCAGGAGCAGGTCGAGGAAAGTTCCATCGGTCAAATAGCCCAACGCTACCATGCCACCATCCGCACCTTCATGCAGGACGCAGAGAAAATGGTCGAGCAGATCGACTCGATCCGCAAAGGTGATGAGATTCCTTTTATCTCCCCCGATCGCAACACCCTCAACCTCCCCGGAGTCGGCAAGAGCAATACCTACCGAACCATCGGGATCACGGAGGACGGCAGGCGCATCCTCCGCTTCGAGTTCGACCATACCAGGCCTCACAGCAAGGTGATTGAGGACATGGGGTATGTAATTGTCATTGAATCCAAATCGATAGCCTACTACCTCAACCAGCTTGCAGAAATGGGTGAGGATGTCAGCGAATACGCCACCATTTGGGGATATTCTGCAGGCAGCCTGGAGCCCAGGAGTCCTGTGTTCGAAGGAATGACCAAGTAAGCGTCAACGTTCCTTTCCAAGCAACCGCTCAACGTATTGGAAGGAGAGGGTGAGTGCCAAGCCGACCAGGCAGCCCAGCAGTACTGCTGCGATGCGCTGCAGGGCATAGGACCACATGGGCTTGCCCATCTCCTGCAGCAGTACGATGGCCAGGGCCGCCAACGCGCTTCGTGTGGAGGTGGGAATCCTGAGGATTGTGCAGACAGCTATGGTGAGCACCACCCCGACGCATAATTGTGTCAGTTGGTTGAGCGGCAAGGTGAAGCAGGACAGTCCTATCAGAGCCCCGGTGATATTTGCCTTGATTCGTGCAATAGGCAGTGAGATGGAGTTGTCCCAGTCGGGGGCCAACACCAACAAGAGGCTCACGATCGACCAGGAGAGATAGTACTGGGGAAAGGCTTTGTAGAATCCATAGCAAACTATGGTTCCGATGAGGCATTTGGTGATATAGAGCAGGAAAATGGGGTTGAAGAGCTGTCGTTTCATGCAGGCAAGTATGAAGAGGCTGTGTTTGCTCTGTCAAGGAA
>NZ_DJGW01000117.1:2364-3343 GCF_002432845.1 Sphaerochaeta sp. UBA5836 | reverse complement strand
TTACGCTGCCAGCGTCTTGATCTTTCTCACATACACCCTTCTGAAGAAGATGATGGTCAGCAAAAGGGAAGATGTTTCTGCGATGATGAACGAGTACCACAGAGCATCCAATCCGACGAAACGACCAAGCAGATAGGCGGATGGCAGCAGGAATATGAGCTGTCGGGTGACACTGATGATCATGGAGATGTATCCGTCGCCGGTTCCTTGGAAAAGGGCGCCGAGGACAATGCAGAAACCTGCAGAGATGAAGCAAAGGCTGATGCGCTGCATGGCAATCACCCCGATGGCCATCATCTCATCGGTGGCGTTGAACCAGCCGAGCAGGATGTGGGGCAGGAATGTGAAGACGGCAAAGCCGGCGCTCATGATTGACAGCGAAACAATAAGGCCCACCTTGACGGCACTGATGATGCGCTTGGGCCGTTTCGCCCCATAGTTGTAGCCGATGACAGGAATCATCCCGCTGTTGAGACCGAACACCGGCATGAAGATGAATGACTGCAGTCTGAAGTAGATGCCGAAGACTGCAACGGCGGAAGTTCCGAAACCAATAAGAATTTTGTTCAGGCTGGTGTTCAGAATGGTTCCGATCGCCTGCATGATGATAGAGGGGATGCCTACAGCGTAGATGTCCTTTACCGTTTTTTTCTCAAGACGGAACGAAGGACGGTCAAGAATGATTTCCTTGTTTCTCTTTACATAATATATGGCCAGGACGGCCGAAACATGTTGGGCGAATACGGTCGCAATCGCTGCTCCCAGAACACCCATGCGGGGAAAGCCGAAAAGGCCGAAGATGAGGATCGGGTCGAGGATGATGTTCACTATCGCTCCGGTGCCTTGGATGATCATCGGGTGAAATGTGTCTCCGGTTCCCTGCAGGATGCGTTCGCAGGTGATGTCGATGAAAATCGCCAGGGAGAAGAAGAGACAGACCGAACTGTATTGGGTGCCCATTGCAATCAGTTCAGGATCG
>NZ_DJGW01000117.1:0-2340 GCF_002432845.1 Sphaerochaeta sp. UBA5836 | reverse complement strand
TATGGCAAAAAATATCCAGCTGATCGCCGAGAGAGTCAGGCCGTTGCCGGCAGCCTTCTTGGCTGCAGCCAAGTCTTTGGCACCGAGTTTTCTGGACAAGAGTGAATTCACCCCGATCGAGGTTCCAACGCTGACTGCTATCAGGAGGTTTTGAAGCGGAAACGCCAGGGTGACTGCTGTCAAAGCTGTTTGGCTGTAGTGTGAGACAAACATGCTGTCCACGATGTTGTAAAACGCCTGGACCAGCATGGAAAGCATGATGGGAAAGGACATGGACAGAACGAGTGAGGGGATTGGTTTCACCCCCATTTTATTTTCTTGCAAGGCTTGCATGGGTTTTCCTTATGCTCCGAGGTATCAGAGAGTGTAGTAATACCACAGCCGCCTTATAGAGTAAAGTATCCTGTACCTTATTGGTTTTCCATGAATGACTTGATTTCTTCCTGTCCTTTCCGCTCATCCACCCGCTTGAGGAGTATGAATCCGAGTGCGAAAAGCGCAACCAAGCTGATGATGCCTGAACGGACATTTCCGGTGACCAAGGTGACAATGCCCATAAGAAGCGGGCCGATGATTGCGGCAAATTTACCGAGCATGTTGAAAAAGCCGAAGAATTCTGCAGAGCGCTCCTTGGGGATGAGCCGGGTGTAATACGACCGGGAAAGAGCCTGGATGCCGCCCTGAAAAAGTCCGATGACTATTGCCAGCAGGTAGAAGTGAAGGGGGGTGGTCATGAAGTAGCCGAGGATGGCAATGATGGTATAGGCGCCGATTGCAACCTGAAGGGCCTTCTTCACGCCAATCTTGTTGCCGAATGAAGAATAGAGCAGGGCGGAAGGAAAGGCGACGAACTGGGTGATCAAGAGGGCGATGATCAGCGATTCACTGGGGAAGTTGAGGCTGGTTCCATAGTTGACGGCCATCCTGATGATGGTATCCACTCCATCGATGTACAGCCAGTATGCGACCAAAAAGAGTGCGATGGTCTTCAATTTTCTGAAGCTTCTCACAGTATTGATGGTAATATTCAGTCCTTTCTTTACCGCCTCCCGAGCCCCCAGTACCTGTTTGGATTTCTCTTCCTTTACGAAAAAAAGCAAGGGCAGGGTGAAGACTGTCCACCAGATGCCGACTATGACGAAGGATGCCTTTATCGCACTTTCCTGACTGGCGAAACCAAACCAAGAGGGGTTGAGATACATCAACACATTGACCAAGAAGAGCAGGCCGCCTCCGATATAGCCAAGGCTGTATCCAAGCGAGGAAACATAGTCGACTTTCTTCTCGGAAGCTACGAAGGGCAGCAGAGCATCGTAGAAGGTATTGGCACCGCTGAAACCTACGACGGCAAGGGAGTAGAAGAGGACCGCCATCGGCCAGTTGCCCATCTGCAGGACATAGAGGCTTGCCGTCATCACCGAACCGAGGAGTGCAAAAAATGCAAGCAAGCGTTTCTTGTAACTTCCCCAATCTGCTATGGCACCGAGAAAGGGTGCCAGCAGGGCGACGATGAGAGAGCCGAGGGAATTGGCTGCGCCCAGGTAGAAGGTGCCTTGTTCACTGCTGGACCCCACGGCCCAATATGCGCTGAAAAAGACTGGAAAGAAGCCCGCCATGACGGTGGTTGCGAAGGCGCTGTTCGCCCAATCGTAACAAGCCCAAGCCAAAATCGACCGTTTTGAGTCCTGCATGATTTCCTCTTGTACGTAGAGTAGCAGTGAACAGGCTTTCTGTCATGTATTTTCGCTTTGGCAGGGTTCACTTGCACAACAAGCTATCCTTCAATACAATACGCACTTAGACATCTCTAGCAAGGTGGGAGGTTACCCCCATGATCGTGTGTAAATTCGGCGGAAGCTCGGTTGCTGAAGCCAAACAAATAATGAAAGTAAAAGCAATTGTTGATGCCGACCCGGACAGACAGATAGTAATTGTTTCAGCACCGGGCAAGCGAAACAAGGATGATGAAAAAGTTACCGACATGCTTTACAACTGCAACGCCATGGTGCAGCAAGGCCACTCCTGTCGTGAACTCTTCAAGAAAGTTGCCAATCGCTATACCAGCATCCTCAATGAATTGGGAATGGACCAGAAACCCTTTCTGCCGATTTTGGATGAAGTGAGACAGATGATTGATGCCGGCTATGGCGCTGAGTATGCTGCAAGCCGCGGGGAATATCTGTGCGCCCGGATGATTGCAACCTATTTCGGCTGGACGTTTCTCGATACCGATCCGCTGATCGTCATCAAGGACGACGGCACCGTGCATGAAGATACGTATCAAAATCTGAAAAAAGTCCTGAAAAAGGGAGAGAAGTATATCGTACCCGGTTTCTATGG
>NZ_DJGW01000062.1:11166-16424 GCF_002432845.1 Sphaerochaeta sp. UBA5836 | reverse complement strand
ACTATCGGTACCAGGAAGGAAATCCACATCCTCCACAGGAAGGATAAATTGATACCTCCAGTTAAGGATTTTCTGGAACATGCTACCAGGTGGATTATCCATAAAATCCTCTTCTCTGTTCGCTATGAGTATGTTTTGGTAGACACTTTCTTGCAGACAGGAACACGATTTGGAGACACTTTTCCAGTGACTGCGCCCATACTGGTTTACAACTCCGTCCAGCCTTATAGTCCACCTCATATAGCTTGTTTTTAGATAAGAAGAAAACCAGGTGCAACCCCCACTTGAAAAGAGGTGGTTTTATGGCTACGCAGGGGTTGCNNTTCCTTCTAGAACAGATTCCCCTCCAGCATCGACAGAAACCCTTCCTCTCCGAAAATGAGATGGTCCAGGATCCTGATGCCCAGCAAGTCCCCTGCCTGCCTGAGCCTCCTGGTCACATCCTTGTCCTCCATGCTCGGCTCAAGATTGCCGCTGGGGTGGTTGTGGGCTACCACGATGGCGGTTGCTCGTTGTCTCACTGCCTCCGTGAAGACCTCCCTGGGATGAACCAACGTCCTGTTCACCAACCCAACCGAGCAGACATTGACCGACAGTACCTCATGGGCGCCATTAAGACAGATGCTTAGGAAGTGCTCCTGCATTCTTGAAGCATAGTGCTGGATGAGCGGATAGATTTCAGAGGGCGTCGAAATCTGGCGCCGCTTGGGAGGCAGCCGCCTCCTGCCCAACTCCAAAGCAGCTGCAATCAACGTCGCCTTGGCTGTCCCGAGGCCGGGGATGTTCATAAGCTCATCGTTGCTTACGACAGCTTTTCGATCCAGCAGCTCCATCACATCTTTTGCGATGGCATTCACCGTCCGTTCCTTATTCCCGCTCCCGATGAGGATGGCCAGCAGTTCCTGGTCGCTGAGAGCTTCTGCACCGCGCAGGAGCATTCTTTCCCTTGGCCTATCACAAACCGCCATTTCCTTGATTTTCTGTTCCGTTGGATGACTAAAAAGGTATTTCATATACAGCTAAGGCAAAGAAGGTGCCACTTTGCTTGAGCCCTCATGCAAAGTTGTGGTACAAAGCATATATGCAACAAACGTATCGTATCGGAGAACTGGCAAGAAAGTGCAACGTGACCGTCCGCACCATCAGGTACTACGAGTCACTCGGTCTTTTGAAGACCAACCATCGCAGCGATGGAGGGCAGCGCTATTATACCGATGCCGATGTTGTGTACCTGAATCGAATCGCAGAACTGAAGGAACTGGACTTCTCACTCAGCGAAATCAGGACCATCATCCTGATGGGCAGCGAGGACGCTACCGGACAGAAGCGGAGAAACGAGCTGCTTCGTCAGTACCGTAGCAAGCTCAGTGAAGCCTTGGAACGGCAGGCTGCCATCGAAAAACGTGTGGGAGACCTCTCCTGGCACATCCAACAGCTTGAGACCAACGACGATTTCCAACAATGCCCCGGCTTGATGTGCAAGAGTTGCACCTTCAAGGACCGCTGCCGGTTCAGAGAGCTCTAGAAAGCAAGTACTCTCCGACAACCCGAGCCTGCCTCAGGGCTTGGAGCTTCAGATCCAAGGGAAGATGTTGGTTGAAAAACATGCACTCGAAGGTCAAATCGCCATTGTACTTGATCTCGGTCAAAGCCCTGATAACCGCATCCCAATCAATGGTCCCGTAAAAGGGGAGCAGGTGCTCATCCTCTTTCCCCTTGTTGTCGGCAATATGGGTTGCCACCAAGTATCTGCCCATCAGGTGGATATCCTGTGCAAGGTCATGACCTCTTTGGTGGGCATGACCCGTGTCGTAGCAGATGCCGACAGAGGGGGAGCCGAAAGCCTCTGTCATTTCTATAAGCTCTGTGACTTCGGTCATTTCGTCATCGGCATTCAGATTCTCAAAGGCCAAGATGATGTTTTTCTCTTCAGCTTCGTGAACATAGCGTTCATATGCTTGCAAATTTTGCTCAACACCGCCTTTGGTGGGATGAACCACCAAAATCGGTATACCCAGATTATGGCATACCTCCAGCGAGCGGAGAAGCAGCTCTTCAAGGATATGCCCATCGTTACTATAGGGCGCATGAGCTTGGTTGAACGTCAGGGCATGTTGGCCCTTCAAATCCTTCAGCCTTCCCACATACTGTTTCCACCCGCTGCCGGCAAGACTCCCGTTGGGATTGAGCATTTCGCACAGGTTCAAGTCCAGCACCCTGAAGCCCTCCTTGGCATAGAGACCAAGGAGGTGGACCATCTCGGTTTTGCTTCCATCACGGTTGAAGCTTATCAGGTTGGTGCTCGTCGCGATTCTCACTCCTGCTGCATCCTCTGAAATTCGGCAAAGTAGCTGTTGATCTCAGTTTCGAGCTCCTTGCTGGTCTGCTCAGGACTCTTGTTTTCAGTCAGCATCTTGAGAATGCCGCTCTGGAAAGCATAATAAATCTGATAGGCACTGGGGACCCAGAGGCCCTGCAGCTTCGGATTGCTGTCCAGCAACTGCTTTATTGCAACCCCGTAGTGGGGATTGGCCTCTAGATGAGCCTGGAACTCGGGCATTGTATACGTGTCACGGTGAACCGGGAAATAGCCGGTTGCGATGTGCCAGGCGTACTGCTGCTTTGCACTGGTTGCAAACTTTACAAACTCCCAGGCTGCGCTTTCATTATGTGAGCCGTTATTCAAGGCATAGATGGCTCCACCACCGACATTCACCCCTCCGGTAGCCTTTTCATCGACCATTGGGAAGGGAGCGACCCCGACCTCGAATCTATCACCTACCATCGAATGGATGGTGGTCAGATTGCTTGTGGATGCAACAATCATGACGACCCTGCCGCTGGCAAACGCCCCATTGAGGTCACTGGTAAGATTCTCCAAGGAACCTGTTGCATAGAGTGCCTTCCACTTGGTGAGGAAGTTGACCATCGTACCGTTTTCGTGGAACAGCACCTTGGTGGGATTGCCGGTATGGCCGTTCTCAAAATCGGTAATGTAGGAGAGTCCGTTCTGCTGGCCAAGCCACACCATCAACTCATACGTGGTAGGTACATTGGCAAAGCCGTAGCGAATTACCTTTCCCTTGTCGTCGGTCTTCTTGAGTTTCGTCGCCACTTCCGCCAAATCATCGAGGGTTCGTGGAGGGGCGGTAATTCCAACCTCATCGAAGGCAGTTTTATTGTAGTAGAGCAGAATCGTTGAGCTGTTGAACGGCATGGCGATCATTTTCTGCTTGTAGGTGATGGAAAGCCGAGCCGCTTCCATAATCTGTGAAAGGTCATACCCGTCGGCTTTTGCCAAGTCTTCCATGGCGATCAAGTTGGGGTTGTCACGGATGTCAAGGACGGCAGACCCGTCAAGCTGAACCAGATCGGGTAGGTCGCTGGTATCGGAAGACTGCCAAATAGCTTTTGCCTTGGTCAATACATCGTTGGCTTTTCCTTGGTAGACAGCTTGGACTTGGATGTTCTTCTCTTTGCCGACGGTGTTGTTGAAATCATCAACGAGTGTTTCAGCGGCTTTGCCGGCAAGACCGCTGTTTGAATGCCACCAGGTGATGGTTGTTACCGCATCACGTTGGGTTTCTGTTTGACCAAGGGCGGCCAGACTCTGGGTAGCCAAGAGGACTAGTACTACATAGATGATCAATCGTTTCATGGTTATCTCCCTGCAAAGCGTGTACTCACGCTGGTTTGGATTGGTTTATGCATCGCAATGAAGGCGATGAGAATCGGGGTTATCAACAAGGTTATAGCGGCAAACTGCGGACCATAATCGAGATTCTCGGAGAACCCGAGCATCGTCAGACCCACCTGGACTGTTCTCATGCTCTCCTTGTTGGTGACCAACAAAGGCCAGAGGTAGTCATTGAAAATGGTACTGAAACTATGGATGGCCAGCGTGATCACCACAGCCTTGCTGATGGGAATCAAGAGGGTGGTAAGAAAGCGGACATCGCTGCAACCTTCGATGAGTGCGGCTTCCCGGTACTCGCTGCTCACAGTCTTGAAATATTGGCGCAACATGAAAATATGGGTGGGTGCAAGCAGCGTGGTGCTTATGATTCCCACATACGTGTCGGTCAGCCTCAGCGACCTGATGGTCGAATAATTGGCTAACAGGAGCGCATCCGAAGGAAGGAGCATGGTTGCCACAATCAATACAAACAATACATCCCGTCCCTTGAAGGTGAAGAAGGAGAAGGTATATGCGGCGAGAATGCTGATGACCATTCTCAGTGCTGTACCCAAGGATGCCGTTACCAAGGAGTTTGCCAAGAACTGCTCGAGGTTCGACTCCTTGAAAGCCCGGTAATAGTTCTCAAGCGTGGGACGTGAAGGCAAAAGCCTCGCCGGAATACTGGTGAAGTCGGTATAGGTGAAGAACGAGGCGCTGATGGAGTAGAAAATGGGGAAGACTACTATCAGCGAAAAGACTGTTGCAACGAAGGCTGTTACTTTTTTCATTGGTAGTACACCCTCCTTCGTTCCAAGTGGAGCAATAAAAGCAGGACGGTAAAGGTAAGAAGAAACACCACCGTGGCAATTGCCGATCCCATGGCGTAGTTTCCGCTCTTGAAACCTTCCAGGTACATTTGATAGACCAAGGTCTGGGTGGAACGGAAGGGTCCGCCCTCGGTGAGAATCAAAACCGGGGAAGAGATGAGCATCGCATCCTTGATATTGGTCATCAGCACAAAGACAAACGTTGGAGCGATGAGGGGGGCTTGGAGATACCGAAATACTTGGAAGCCGTTCGCCCCTTCAATCGTGGCTACTTCATGCAGTTCCGAAGGAACGTTTCGCAATGCGGCTTGCAGCAACAGGAAGTTGAGTCCGATATCCAGGTAGACTCCGGCGATAACCAGCAGGGCCATGGCAGCCCTCTTGTCATTGAACCACTGGATATCGGTATTGAACAGCTGGTTTATGATGCCGATGGATGGGTTGAACATCATTTTCAGAATCATCATGGAGCTGGAAAGTCCGACTGCCATGGGCAGGAAGAAAAACACTTGATTGAGCGTAGCCAACCTGCCTTTTCTATTGGAGAGCAGGGCGGCCCCCAGACATACGATCAGATTGGTGGGAACGAAATACAGGGTGAATCGAAGAGTGTTTGATAAGCTTGCTTGGAAGGATTGGTTGGCGAACAACCGCTGATAATTCTCCAGCCCTACAAAGGAGAGTCTTTGGCCTTGAAGGGAGACTGTATGAAGGCTGTTGAGCAAGGTAAGGATGAAGGGACGATATGCAAA
>NZ_DJGW01000062.1:9367-11096 GCF_002432845.1 Sphaerochaeta sp. UBA5836 | reverse complement strand
TCCCGTGCAGATACTACCGCCTTTGTTGATGGAAGGGCAAGTCGAACAAGGACCTAATTATTGTATTTAGAAAGAAATACCTAACGTAGCAAAAGAGTGCGTCAGCTTTTTCTATCAGAAAGCTGACGCTCACTTTCCTAGGGTGAGGTTTATCGGAATCCTAGAAACGAATCTTCATGCCCATGACCAACTGCAGATCACTTGCCTCAGCTGCATACGTTTTTGTAGGTCTTTGATAGATACGCCTTCCGATCCAGTTTGCCTGGGCATACAGGACAAGATTCTTCCAATCGGTATAGCAGGTTCCCGCAAGCCCGACGATAAGGCGTTCGGTGATGTTGTCTCCTGAGGGTGAGGGGCCGGAAACATTGGGAGAATCAGTATTGGTATCCGGGTTCTTGTGATGCGGTTTATCATAGGTCAGCTCCCCCTGCCGATGGATGGTCACCGAGCCTTCGGCAGAAAAGAGGTTGGGTCTATAATACGAGAGCTTTGTCTGCAGGACCTGGCTGTCGGAACCATATGAATAGCCCAAGTAGTCGATGATGACGGGGTCTCCGTCATCATGCTTCATAAGATCTCTGGCAACCAGAAAGTCGACTTTTTCTCTTCGGTACATGGCAGGGTCTACTGATACAACTTCGGCCAGTGCCGTCCAATACCCCTTGTCTTGGCTCCAAGTGTAGGTGAGGCCTCCCAAGTATGCCATGGCATTTGCCATTTCCGCTCCCTCAGAAGAGAGCTGGTATTGGTCGAGGGCAAACTGTCCATGGAGGGACAAGCCCTTTGCAAGAGCAATGTCAGCCTCAATGCTTGCTATGGAGTTGACTTGGTCTGGGTTGTAAATATTGTGATAGATATAGGTGGGATCGAGGTACTGGGGGGAAAGGTTGTCGGCATTTGCCATAATGTTCTCAGAGATGGAGAAGCGTGCCCAACCAAGAGGCCTGAACTCGATGCGGTGGCCTAAGAATACTCGGCTTCCTGCATTTGAAGTACTGAGGTCTGGGAAGAAAAGATAGAGCAGCTGCACCTTGGTGTTCTGGCTGAAGAAGGAGGCTGAAAGGCTGGTATGGTTGGAGATGTGATTTCCAATGACCAAGTTGCCACTGCCCCCCTGCCCCCAGGAGAGAGGGCCTCTGCCCAGGCTTATCGCATACCAGGGTCCTGCATACGTCAACTGACTGTGTCTGGGAAAGTCTGGTTCCAAGGTCTTGTCTGCTGTGGGTATATTGGTGTTGAAGATACGTCGATACAGATAAGCCGAAGTAACAAGCGTGGCTGATCCTTGGTTGAGTATTGCTCCAATACCATACGTTTCCAAGTTTTTTTCTATATCCTTATACTTCGCAGTATATCCTCCCACGCCTGCCTGCAGCGAAGTCTCTAAAAGGAAGGACTTGCTGAATTGCAGCGAAACGCTGAAGTCTAAGAGAGGTTGTCTCTCATCGTAGCTGTATATCCAATCATCAAAGGTCTTGAAGTCGGTACTGTTGGTGTGGGTGTAGGCTTCCAGGGCCAGTGTTGGAGTTACTTTGGCGGAGAAGTTGTCAGTCTTGTTTGTTTGAATTCTCTGCCATGCTTGCTCTTTCAGTTCCTGGTAAGGACTTTGTTGGGGAAGCATGTTCAATATTTGAACAGCTTCGTTGGTATTCCAAGGACGGGATGCAGAGGGGAGGGGAATGCCATGAAGACGATACAGGAGGTCGATCTCCTGATAGATTGGAGA
>NZ_DJGW01000062.1:0-9328 GCF_002432845.1 Sphaerochaeta sp. UBA5836 | reverse complement strand
GAAAAGGTTCCCTGCTTTTCAGAAACTACTATATATGGAATACTCCTCAGTATGAACATACCACAAGATTGGGAAAGCCGATGTGATCTCTACGATACACAATATGAAGTGATTGTCTCGATGTTTGAAGATTATGCGTCCAAATTGGATGTGGATGCATTGGTATCATTCCTTATGGAGAAAGAACCGGACAATAAAGCGTACAGGTATGGCATTCTTGACCAATACATAATTAGCCAGACGATGGGGAATGCAGACCAACTGAGAAGACTATTGCAGAACAACGATACTGTGCTGCCTCCACAGACCCGGCAGGTGCTATCCCATTGGGCGCTTAAACCTGGGTTCTTCCTTGCTTTCAGGATAGTTGAAAGGAAGAAACCGGAATTGTTTGAGATTGCAGATCTGCTGACAGATACCCACTACTTGTTTTGCTCCCCAAGCTTGGAGATGTTGCAGGAGAGACGCGAGAGCCGTAATGTCACGTATGTGACCCTGATGTTGGACAACGGGCTTTGCCTGCAGTGTGCCGGGCTGATCCATTACAACTCATTGCAAGCCGATGATATTGTTTTTACCTGCCGAATGTTCGATGCTGATCTGTATGCCAAGGATGGCTTGGATGGGGTTTTGAAAGAGTATCCACAGGCTTTATACTATTGGGATTACCTTTCTTTCATTCCTTCGATTACCACGCAGGGTAAAGAGATGCTGATTCACATGGCATATGTGGATGAGCTTAGCTATGACTTCCAATCACCGTTCTGGTCGATTCAATCAAAGGATGGTGCAACGCAATACATTCTTGAAGAAGCCGATGAAGATATGGTTGAGAAGTATGGACCTTCTGACTTGCTAGAGCACCCGGAGTTGCTCAATTTTCGCATATTCCAACTGAAGCAGCATTGGTTGATTTTTGCCTTCGCAGCGGATGCTTTTTCCTTGCTCTGCCGGATTGTCGGCCATCCTGACACAGAGCCTTTGTATCGGCTTTCCGTCCCCTTGGTCATGAACCTGGAACAGGATTATCCAATGCCTTGGGATCCCTTCAAGCTGGCTGGAGACGAAAAAGAGGTGGAACCTGCGGACAAAAAGGAAATTGACGCCTTGAACAAGGTGATGGCCAAGTACATCGAGGCACTCAATTCTGGAAAACAGTTCGAAATTGAAAAAGAAGCACATAAAGCAGGTGTTGATGTTGAGCTGGTGGAGGAGTTTATTGCCCAGCTGCACAAGACCATGGCCAAATACTCCTATAACGTGCCCGAGGAAGAGAAGCAGTACGAGCTTGATGGATGGCCGGTACCGCCGGGCTCCCAGCGAAAAGGTTTTGGCGATGACTTGTATGATTCCTCGCGTTTCCTGCTTCAGGAGCCTGAAGAGTTGATTGAGAGATTTCATGGCTACACGCAGGACCGCTATCTGCAGGAGGTGGAAGAGGAAGGTCTCTTTGGTTTTCTTGAGGATCGTGCACTTGAGGAATTCGAGGATGAAACCCTCGGCTACATGAGTCTGAATATGTTGCTGTGGATCCTGTTGCATCTGAGCGACAGACCTGTCCTGGTACGCTCCATCGCTTTAGAAATCTTCAAGCTCTTTCCCCTGTTCTTCCGTACTTACGAATTTGATGAATATGTTGAACTGTTGAGCAGGGTGGTATTCAAATGCTTTATCCAAACCTCGTTGTGCAGTGTTGCCGAGCGGCCAAGAGGGGAGAAACGAACGAGAGGCCTGTATACGATACAAGCCACCCCGATGTTGAAGGCACTGATTTCACCAATTCACTAATCGGTATAGAACAAGTTCCCTACCTTGGCAAATGAACGTTTTTTTGCGATCAGGAGGTAGGAGACGAAGGATGCCAACAGATAGAATGCACTGATGCCGATTGCCAAGGTGAACAGCATTGAATTGTTTCTGGTGACGCTGAAAGCCGGCAGGTTGATACTCAGAATAATGGGTATGGCCAGGAGGAATACGATACCTACCGAGTAGAGGTAGTCGGTTGCCACCGGAGTTTCGAACTCCTGGTCGACCACCCTCAGCAGAGCCAGACCGGTGGGAAGCGTGCCGGTTGCGGTTCCATAGATGACGAGCATTCGGAAGAATTTATGGTCATCGTAGATGCGTGAGCAGTACCAAGGCAGAATGACGAGGGTGATGAACATACCGGTGAGAGTAAGAATGAGAATTGGAAGCCAGTAGCCTTGTACGGTAACCAAGGAGATGGCACCGAGACTTGAGGCGACCGTCAGGTCGACCGACAACCCGCTGATGCGGTTGCACGTTGCATTGTCTATCGTGGTTTCCACCTTGAAAAACCGCATGATCATCTTCACTCCCAAGGCACAGAAAGCGCTGAAAATGAAGTTTATGCCCCAAAGGCTCTCTGCAAGATCGGCTCCCAAAGGGCCGATGAGGTTGAGCAGGAATGTCAAGCCGGTGAGAAAACCCCAGCTGATCAAGTAGGTGGCCATGACCAAGGCAATATGGTAGGTCAACGAATCAAGCGACTCGCCATCGGTGGAAAGATAGGAGCCTACGGGCCGTTCGTAATCGAGGCGGCTGAAAAACCCGGTCCGTACACTCTTGTTGTTGATGCGCTGTGCATGTTCCTTGCCGATCCAGCCTCGTTTGAGACCTTGGTTTATGAGAACCACACCGCCGAAACTGCCAATCAGAAATCCGATGGCAGCCATCGTCAATCCTACTGAGGAAGCTCCCCTGAAACCCATTTGCTCCCACCCCATGCCGATGGAATAAGCTTGTCCGGGTCCGAGCTCAAAGCCGAGGGGGAGGGTGAAACCGAAGGCAGGATTGAGCGTTGGCTTGAAGGTGGCGATCATCAGGGCAGTCATCAACAAACCGAAAAAGCATTGCAGACCGTACTGGCCCATTACCGCAGTGACATTGGCCGCCAGCGTCCGTTTCGCCTTCCCATCCTGTTTTTGCTTGCCGGTCACCCTGAGCAGCATGGAGATGAAGGAAATGTTGAGCAGATGGTAGACTATTTCGCCGAGAAAGTCATTTCTCAGCCCCCAATGCGGAGCAACAAAGTTATAGAATACCAACAGGATGATTCCTGAAATGGTCGAGGCCGGGATCAAGAACCGTTGGAAGAATCGAATTCTCGCTCTCAGCAGTGCTGCAAACAGCAGCGAGAATGAGATGATGCCGATGTGGTAGAAAAAGTTCCAGTTCATGCTTGGTCTCCCTCTGTACACTTTCGCTTTGTGTGATACATCTCCACGTACTTGAGTATGCATCCTCGTTTGAAGATTCTGATTCTGTAGAGCGTATTGTCGTGGTAAAGTTCCACGGTATTCTTGGCGTTGATGATCATCGATTGGATGGATTCAAATGCCAAGAACATGTCACGCCCGGTTTCCGACTTGATTCGGATTCCCTCTTGATCCATCTGCAGGGTAAAGCGCTTCTCCAAGGTGACGAGTTTTTTGGCATCGCCGGTTTGCAGGAGTACCCCTCTGTCCGGCGGGAACGTAAGCGAAGAGCTTTGCGGCAAGGCGATATACTCTCGTTCCCAAGCATGCCAGGAGGCAATGTCATCGAAGTGATGGGTGCCTTGGGTTGTATGCAGCTTGTCATAGGGGTCCAGTGATGCAAAGTAGTTGCAGTGTGTGCAGGTTATGGTAATGCCTTTGCTGACTATCGTGCTGGCTTGCTTGCACTCAGGGCAGAGATAGAGCACCTGTTCAACACCTTCGGCAGCACGCTTGGATACATACGGAAGATGGTTCTTCTCCTGCCAATCACGATAGGAATAGCCGATATCGGCAAGCAGCCGTTCATAGAGTTCCGTTACCGACATCTCCCTGATATGGTCGGGCATAATCGGGGGGAGAACCCGCAGGAACACATTGCCTTTTCGTTTCTTGTCCGCCCATCGGGGCTTGAGCCCATAGAAGCCCTCGAGGTGCATGACAACAATAGGTACTTTGAACATGCGAACCAGCTTGGCGATCGCTTGGTCGAATCCCACCGGTTCCCCATCCCATGTGCGGGTTCCTTCAGGGAAAAGTCCTACGATGTCACCGCTTTTGAGCGCATCCCCGATTGCGCGGATTGTGAAAAGGTCGTTGCGTCCCTGTTGTTTGGAGATGGCTCCGATCCACCGTTCCAGCATGGGTCTGAGTGCGAAGAGCTTGAAGAGGTACGCTCCTGCTACCCATCGGATATGTACAGGGGAGGCCGAGCTGATAAGAAAAGAATCCAAGGTGTGGACGTGGTTGCCAATCACCAGAAATGGTGGCTGCAGTTCGGAAAGCTGTTGCATACCAACGAGTTCTACATGATTCCGTTTCAGAAGATAAGCACCATACGTTGGCTGAGCAATCCGTATAAACAATGGTTTTTTGGACAGTATCCTCATCTATGTATAAATACTATACATTCAGTGGGAGGTTGTCCATCAACAAGCGTTTGAAAGATGTGAATAATCTGTGAAAAGAACATGTATTACTCCACCATCACCAGCTTGCACCCAAGGGCATAAGACTTGTTTTCAGGTCCTGAATAGTGTTGGTTGTAAGGTATAGGTGTTGAAACTTTACCAATTTTTGCTGAAGCAATTTTCTTTCTAGAAAAATGAAGCAACCTATATCATTTGTAATTATATGCCATGTATGGTAAAGTACGAGAATAGGGGATACAAGCAAGGTTTCTTTTTTCTTGCAAAGCAGCCGCATTCCTGTTTAATATTAACCATTGAATGCAATGAGGTACGTTGATGCGCAAAAAAAAGGTCACCCTGCAGGATATTGCAGACAAAGTTGGTATTTCTTCCGCCAGCGTTTCCATGATCCTGGCCTCCAAGAGCTTGAATCGCTTCTCCGATGAGACTATCAACGCAGTCTATACCGTCAGTCGTGAAATGGGGTATGAAAGCAAACACGCCAAGCGGGACCGCAAGATCGTCGTCATTGTTTGTCCTTCGGTCATCAATCCCTATTTTGCCTCCATCATCCAAGGCATGGAGCAGGAAGCAAAGGTGCGTGGTTTGGAAACTGTGCTCTTTACCACCTACTGGGACATCGACAAGGAGAAGAGAGTCTGTGAGTTTGCCAAAGAACCTTCGGTGGGCGGGGTGATTTTTGCCATGATCCCCCAGCAGCCCGAGCTTGTTCGGGAGTTGAACAAGACCGTTCCGGTTGTTGCAGTCGGGGACAAGCAGAACGATGTCGGCCTTGATACGGTGGATGTGAACAATTTCAATGCAGGCACCTTGGTCGCAAATCATCTACTCTCACTTGGTCATCGGAAAATTGCCTATCTCTCAACCAGCCTCAACAGTGAACACAGCGCCCGCGTCAGGCGTTTCGAGGGACTCAAGGTCGCAATCAAGCAGTTCGGTCCGCCGGCAAGACTTAGTCTCTACACAGCTGAGGTTTCCTCGCTTACCGAGCTCAATACCCTTGATATCGAGCATCAGACAGGGTATGCCCTGGCAAAACGTTGCATGAAGGAGACGCCGGACGTGACAGCCATGGTCGCCATCAACGACATGGTCGCCTATGGTGTCATCGATGCCATCAAGGAGAGCGGATTCTCGATCCCCGACGATTACAGCGTCTGCGGGTTTGACAATATCTATCCTTCCTCCTTCGCCGGGGTAGGGCTTACCACCGTCGAGCACTACATCCTCCAGGGAGGAAAGAGTGCCGTTCGTCTTCTCTGTGAAAAAATGGAGCGACAGCAGCCCCGTACATTGGAACAAGGTGCGGTAACGCGCGTGGAGTACCAAAACCGCTTGGTCGTTCGAACTTCAACAGGAATACCACCGGTCAAGTAGGAAGCATTTGACTTCTTTGCATTTCAATGGTACAACCCATGCTAGGTTGTAATCATGCCGAAGCAAACATTCACCAAGAACCTGCAGTACGCGAAATTCTGTGCTTACGGGTTTCTCAAGGACCTGCGGTTTTATGAGCCGTTCATGTTGCTTGTCTTCTTGGACAAGGGATTGAGCTATCTAGAAATAGGGACCCTCTATGCGACACGCGAGGTGCTGATTAATCTCACGGAAGTTCCTTCGGGAATTTTTGCAGACAGCGTAGGCAGAAGGCTGACGATGGTGTTCTCCTTCCTCGCTTACATTCTCGCCTTCATAACCTTTTATTTCGCCGACAGCTTTGAAATCCTCTTGCTTGCAATGGCTGCCTATGCATTTGGTGACGCCTTTCGTACCGGCACGCATAAGGCGATGATTTTCGATTACCTCCGGCTCAATGGGTGGGAGGACCAAAAAACCTATTATTACGGACATACCCGTGCCTGGTCTCAGCGGGGCGCCGCCGTTTCCGCCCTGATTGCCGCTCTCTTGGTCCTCTATCAAGGCTCCTATGCTCCGATTTTTCTGTTTACGATCATTCCCTATGTGCTCAACGTCTTCCTCATTCTCTCCTATCCCAAGAACCTCGATGGAAAGCGGCATACCAGTGACAGGCGCATAACCGAGGAGTTTGTCTCGGTGATGCGCTCCCTTATTGCCAGCATGAAGAGTCTGGCAATGGTCCGCACCATCTCAAGCCAGGCTTTATACACCGGCTACTACAAGGCGTTCAAGGATTACCTGCAACCGCTGTTGGAGACGTTGGCCTTGAGCCTACCGATTTTTCTGGCTTGGGAGGATCAGAAACGCACCGCCTTGGTGATTGGGATTGTATATTCTATTCTCTATGCAGCCACCGCCTTTGCTTCCAGCAAATCAGGGACATTCGCATCGCATTTCAACGGCTTGGCGACACCGTTGAACCTCACGCTGCTTATCGGAGTCACCCTTGGGTTGGTCAGCGGCCTGCTGCTTCACCTCTCCTATGTCGTCCTTTCTGTAGTGCTCTACCTTGGCATCTACATTCTGGAGAATCTGCGAAAGCCGATGGGAATCGCCTATGTAAGCGAGCGGATGGATCAGACATCGCTTGCCTCGGGTCTGTCGGTGGAGTCGCAGGCGGAGTCGTTGTTCGCAGCGGCAATAGCCTTGCTGCTTGGCTGGTTCAGTAACCTGTTCGGGGTTGGTTTGGGGATTCTATCTGTTTCGTTGATCTGTTTGTTGCTTGGACTGCTCTTACGACTGCCACAGGAGCGTACTACAGTGACTCAGGCTCACCAAACGTCATAAAGCGTTCGACATCGACACAGAATGCTATGCCTGCCCCCGGCTCGACCAACGATGGTACCGCCTTGATGGCTTCAAGTACCTTGCCGGTCAGGCCTGCACCCACAAGGACAAGCAGCATTTCCTTTTCGGGAACAAGGGAGTAGCCGAAAAACTTCACATCCTCTTCCTTGCCGGTTCCTCGTGCCAAAAGGATGGTCCCCCCTGAGGCTCCCGCCTTTCTCGCCGCATCCATAACGGTTTCTGCCATGCCTTTGTTTACAATGCAGGCGATCAGGGTATGGGGTGTATGCATGTGGTGCCTCCTTAAGGTTGCTATACTGTAGTATTGCCTAAATTTGCATTCTAGAAAAGGGGGGAGTCCCTAGTACGGGTGATAGCGCCAAGTACATAGCCAAGGACAAGGGTGTCCTCCGTGAGGACGAATCTGAAGAAAGCCGGCGTCAAACTTCTGGCCTGACGAACAGAAATCCCATAAGGCATTCCCCGGTGGATGAGATTGCATCACAAATCGAAGTCCAAATGCTATACGGAACCGGGGTGTAGATGAGGCAGGGGGAGCCGAGAGTGTGTGGGATGTCTGAAAACAACACGACCGACGCAAAACGAACGGATTTGCTCGAAAGGACTCTCAAAAGCACTGCCAGCTATCTTGAGAATGTGCTCAAGCTGATAGTGAACCCTGAAAAGGCCTGCATCTGTAGAATCGAGGGCATCAGATTCCTTGAGTATGGATTCTTCTCTGATTCGAAGAACAAGTGATGGGAACTCTGTATTCACAAGAAGACAGGAGCGAATCTCACGGCTGAAACAAGGAGATAACACAGCCAAGCAATGGCTGGTCCGTAAAATACCGACAGGAAAAGCTCAATCAGCTAATCAGAGGTTGGATTGCTTACTTCAAGCTTGCAAAATGTAAAGGCAAGCAGAAGAAACTCGACCGATGGCTGAGAAGGCGGATACGGGTGAGGACTCGGTTTAGGGAGCTCAAGAGGCTTGGTGTTGAACGTAATCAGGCTTTGCAATGGGAAACTGTAGACAAGGATATTGGAGGATTGCAAATTCATGGATCCTTAATACGACGCTGAACAACAGAAAGCTCTATGAAAAGGGATGGCGATGGTTCTCTGACCTATATGCCAGAGAGTGCGTAAACTGACGAGGAGCCGCATCCCGAACAGTGCGATTCTGTGGGACGACGGGTGATCCACTAAGGCTCATCCTCCTACCCGATTACCAACTCTTGCAACTATAAACAACTGTGACATCATTTGGCACATCATTAGGGGTATTATCTATTTGATAGGAGTTATCCTCATGAAATCATGGAGAAAAGACCAGCAGGATTTGACACGGGACATCATCAGCAAAGTGGATGTTGTCGCATTCAGTTTTTCTCTGATGCAGCCGAACAAAGGTTGTTATCTCGACCATCTGGATGGCCGCTTCGCGTACATTACTCTCAAGGATGCCCTTTCCTACCGGTATCGAGTCTACAACTACGAAACTGATGTATTGGAAGGGGAGTATGAGACCCTTGATGCATTGATTGATGCAGGATGGAAGGTAAGCACATGAGCTACAGCGATGAATTGATCAAGAAGGCCCACCAAGCAACGTTCGCAAATGAGAAGCAGATTATGGAGAGCGACAGCTGTACCTGTTTCTACTGTGGCCATACGTTCAATCCCCGGATTGAGCAGAAACTTTCTTGGATCGAGGAGCGTCCTCCTCTGGACAAGACGCTTCAGTGCCCGATGTGCGGCATCGACTGCATGATCGGCAGTGCTTCCGGCTTTCCCATCCATGATGAATCGTTCATCACCCAATGTACTGAAGCATGGTTCAACGGAATCAGTAGAATCAGCGACGGCAAGCCGGTTGAAAAAGTTTGTTGGGCATCGTTGTTGCTTGAGGATTCTTGACATGCTCCTCCGCAAGGAGGAGGTGGAACAGGGTACATGTATGGCATTGTTGTGTACTGAAACAAAAAAATTGTAATGATAAGGTTACACGAAGGATATGCAAATCTTATACAATACTCTTTCTATTTCTTTGTAATAAAATATAAAAACTCATAATATAATGTATTGACAACTGAAGAAACCGATTTATACTACACTAAAAGGAACAAAAATATTGTTGTTAAGAGGTTAGAAATCTAGAAAAGAACAAAATAATTGTTCTAAAAAA
>NZ_DJGW01000046.1:0-4660 GCF_002432845.1 Sphaerochaeta sp. UBA5836 | reverse complement strand
GGCAGGAGCGATGGCAACAACAAGAACAAGCAGGAGTCGTTGCCTGATGAAATCCCTTTTGACCAAGAGGTCGCGATGTAGGTTCGCTCTTCCCTTTTCGCCGGTTTGCCGCTACCATGCTTTCTAGACGAGGAGCAGAATTCATGAGTGAAATCATAGTTACTGAAGCTAATTTTGAACAGGAAGTCTTGAAGGCTGACAAACCGGTATTGGTAGATTTTTGGGCTCCCTGGTGCGGCCCCTGCAAGATGATTGCCCCGGCAATCACCCAATTGGCACAGAAGTTTGCCGACAAGCTCAAAGTCGCGAAAATCAACGTTGATGAAGCAGGTTCACTTGCGACCATGTATAGCGTAAATTCCATTCCCACCTTGATGTTGTTCAAGGATGGCGAGGTGGTGGATCAACGAATGGGAGCAGCCTCATTGTCCGTTATTGAAGGCTTTGTCGTCGAGCATCTCTAGGGAATGTATCGGTCTGTTGCATTCAGTGAGCCGAACGTAGCCTTCCTGGTTGCACACACATACCAATCATCACTGCTGTTGGAGTCGGTAAGGCGGTCCCTGCAAAAGGACCTGGTGGCGGTTGATGCATTCGAATCAACCGCTTTATTGCTCTCCTTGCTGTTCCATTGACCGCTTTGAAACAGGCTGTTTACTTGGGCGAGCAGGGAGGCGGAGCCAAAACCTTCAAACGTGGAAGTACTCATATTCCCCCAGACAACGGCATCGAGTACAGGACTTGTCCATTCAGGGCTCATTGCGATGGAGAGGCAGCCATTGTTGGAGCTTAATCCTGCTTGCTGCTCGGAAGTATACCATGCAACGTCCTGCTCTCCTTTACTGAACGATACAACGATATAGGTCCCCCGTTCGACCCATCGATCGGGAAAGACAAAGCGGTCCGTCCAATCATCAACCACACCCGCATAGAGGGTGAGGCCTGCCAAATTTCCCCTGCTTGTAACCACCAGTTCTACTCTGTCCGGGTTGATCTCGCTCCCTTTGGTGGTGAATTCATTGATCAATACGGTAGCCGGGTTGTTGTTCTTCGCCCAAAGTACAATACCGAACTGCACGCTGTTTCCCCGATTGTCCTCAACTCTTCCCTCCAAGGCAAGCGAACTTGCCAAGCTTAGGGGCTTGCCCAAGCTCAAGGTGAGCGTCTTATCCATGACAGTGAAGGAAACAACTGAATTTTGCTCACACCATAGGGAAACTGAGTCCTCATCGATGCTCTCATTGAAAGAGAGCGTTGCAGTGTTTTGGTTGAGCATCGTTGCAGAAAGAAACACCGGTGGTGAACTGTCCACTTGGTCGAAGAGGTTGTACAGCGAAATTTCTGGCTGACTGCAACCGCAGCTGCTGCAAAGCAGCGAGAGAAACAGAAGTGGGATGAGCAAATATTTTGTCATGCCAGGTAGAGAATCGAGGAAGGTCTCTTTGCTTCAATTGACAGGCATGGACAGAGCCAATAGACTGGTTTTGCACTATCTGGAGGATGATCATGGGCAAACTTTGGCAAAAAGACTATACACTCGATTCCTTGATGGAAGACTTCACCGTAAGCAATGACTACCTACTCGATCAACAGTTGGTAATTGCTGATGCCTTGGCTTCCATCGCCCATGCCCGCGGACTCCACCTCATCGGCCTTCTTTCCGATGAAGAGCTCTCCAGCCTGGAGCAGGCGTTGGCACAGGTTATCACGCTCAGGGTCGAGGATTCCTTCACGATTACCAAGGAAAATGAGGATTGCCATACCGCCATCGAGGCGTATCTGACCGAACATGTCGGTGAGGCAGGAAAGAAAATCCATACAGGGCGGAGCCGCAACGACCAAGTCCAAACCGCTCTGCGGCTCTGGATGCGGGAGTTTTCCGTCAAGCTTTGCAATGCAACGGGTGAACTTGCCCAACGACTGGTGGACTTCGCCCGAGTGCATGAGCGTACGCCCATGCCCGGTAGAACCCACATGCAGTTGGCCATGCCGTCTTCGGTAGGCCTTTGGGCGGCAAGTTTTGCAGAAGAGCTGTACGATGAAGCACAACACTTGATGCAGCTGTCGTGGACACTCGATCAGAGTCCGCTCGGTTCGGCGGCAAGCTATGGGGTTCCCCTGCCTCTGGACAGGCAGTTCACAGCCGAGCAGATGGGCTTTACCAGAGTGCAGAACAATGTATTGTATGCAAACAACAGCCGCGGCAAGTTCGAGGCAATGCTCTTGGACAGTTGTGACTACATCGCCCTGACGCTGAGCAAGCTTGCACAGGATTTGATTCTCTTCACCCTTCCGGAATTTGGATACTTCTCGCTGCCCAAACAGCTGTGCACCGGCAGTTCCATCATGCCCCAGAAAAAGAATCCCGACGGACTGGAGCTTGCCAGAAGCCGCTCGGCGTTGGTCAGCAGCTGTGCGATGCGGGTCAAATCAATCATCCGCAGCCTTCCTTCGGGATATAACCGTGACTTCCAGGACACCAAGGGGCCGCTGCTTGAGGGAACCAAGGCCACCTGGCAGTTGGTGCAGATTTTCCTGCGAATGATTGACGGCCTTGAAGTACATCCCGAGGCGTTGGTACAAGGATGTACTGCCGATCTCTATGCCACCGATGTGGTGCTGAAACAGGTGTTGGAGGGGAAGAACTTTCGAGACACCTACAAGGAAGTGGGCTTGCATCTGGAGGATCTGACCACCCTCGACCCGTACCAGGCCCTTGAGGAGCGTACAAGCTTGGGTACCACCGGAAATCTCGGGCTCGATGAAGACCAGCTGTTCATCTCCTTGATGAGGAATGGATGCGAAGAAGTTTTGCAAAGCTTCTTTGATGCATATTACAATCTATGCGGCATAGAGAATGTGCAGACGGTTCTTTTTTAAGTGACTTGTTGACAGTTCAAATACAACAGCATCCCGGTCGGGAGGCTGAGGCAGGATCATCAAGCAAGTTGCTGACTCTTCCCTGAACGCTTTTGCAGCATTGGAGTGTGCTTGACAGCCTGATGATACGCTTCGGCAATGTTCGTGCAATAGTCTCCGATATGTTCGAGGTGACGAATTTTCTCGAGGATGAGCAGCTCTACCTTTACATCAGCTTTTCCGCTGGAGAGCCTTTCCTGAACCAATTGGCTGAGTCGGTTGCGCTGGTTGTTGATTTGTTCTTCAAACTCATTGGCCTTCTGCATTTCAGCCTTGGTGAGGGTTTTATCCATCCGGTCGCGAACATAGTCAAGGAACTCCTGGACAAGCATCTGATACTCCCTGAGGTCCTTGTCGGTTTCTGGATCGATAGTCCAACCCTGGTGGTACCTTCTTTGGCTGAGTATGGTGAGATTGTAGCAACTGTCAGTCACCGATTCCAACTCATCCATGACACGAATCAGGCAGTTCAAAGATGAAGCATTGGTCGGAGTCTGGGAGTCCTGCAACAGATGGACACAGAAGTTGGAGAGCTGTTCCTGCATCTGGTCGGCATAGTCTTCGTCCCTCTTCATTGCCAAGGCGTCGCTTTCAATATCCGCCCCTGGATTATTGAACATCCCTCGATAGCGGGTGAGCATGTTGCAGGCAAGGTTTGCCATTTTCTTGATTTCATCCCGGATTGCCATCATATAGATTTCCGGACTGTCGATGAATACACCACCGATATATTTGAAGTGGTATGTTCCCTCATCGTACTCGGCTTTAGCTGGAACCAATCGTTCGATGAAACGGGCATAATGGCTTACAAAGGGGAAGAAGAGAATTGTATTGGCAATATTGAATACAGAGTGGAACATTGCAAGAAAGAGGGGAAGCTGCGTAGAAAGCGTTGTTCCTTCCATGGTATAGATGTCGCCCGGGGTGATGAAATTGACAAATGAAAGAAGCGGATGGAAGAACATCAAGGCGATGACACTTCCTACAACGTTGAAGATAATGTGGGCCCACGCGGCCCGCTTTGCTGTGGTGCTGGTGCCGATCGAGGCAAGGTAGGCGGTGATGGTGGTACCGATGTTCGAGCCCAGGATCAGGGCGGCGGAAGCTGTTACGCCAAGCCAGCCGTTGTAAGCCATCGTGAGGGTCATGGCCATTGCAGCCGAGGATGACTGGACAACGATGGTTACCAGTGTACCAAGCAGGATGCATAATAAATTCATCCACACTGTGTCGCTGTTGAACGTTGCCAAAAACTCAAGGACCTCGATGTTTCCCGTGATGTCCGGGATGGAATGGGACATGAAGTTGAGCCCCAGGAACAAGACACCAAATCCAAGCAATACATCGGCGGCATCGCGGGTTTTAGTCTTTTTGCTGAACATCATCGGAGCGGCGAATGCGATGGAAACCAGTGCGAGCGAAGTGATATCCATCTTGAAACCGAGCAGGGCGACCAACCATCCGGTGAACGTTGTCCCGATATTGGCCCCAAGGATTACCCCGATCGCTTGGGTCAGCCCCATCAGGCCGGCATTTACAAAACTTACCACCATGACGGTGGTTGCTGACGAGCTCTGGATGATGATGGTAATAAGAAGCCCGGTCATAATTGAAACGAACCGGTTTTTCGTCATAAGCTTGAGAACAGCCTTCATCTTATCGCCAGCCGACTTCTGCAAGCCTTCACTGAGGAGTTTTATTCCAAAGAGAAAGAGGCCGAGGCTGCCTGCAATCTGAAAAA
>NZ_DJGW01000081.1:0-10272 GCF_002432845.1 Sphaerochaeta sp. UBA5836 | reverse complement strand
CAGGCAATCAGGGAAACCTATCCAACCTACTTCTGCTAAAAGCCGTCTCTTGCTACACTGCAATCATGCATACAATTCTCTGTTATGGTGATTCCAATACCTTCGGTACCAACCCCGGCGGGGGAAGGTGGGGCATTGACCAGCGCTGGACTGGTCTTCTTGGCTCAATGCTGGGCGGTTCATACCGCATCATCGAGGAAGGCCTCGGCGGCCGTACCACGGTTTTTGACGACCCGCTGGAACCCAAGAAAAACGGTTTGGAGTACCTTCCGGTCTCACTGCAAAGTCACCGCCCGCTGGACCTGGTCATCCTCAGCCTGGGGACTAATGACTGCAAGAGCCTCAACGGCGCCAATGAGCGCATTATAGCAAAGGGCTTGGAAAAGCTGGCTATCATGGTGAAAACCCATGCCTACGGGCCTGGTTACCCTATTCCCCAGGTTCTGGTCATCTCCCCGATTCATATCGGCGACGATATTGAATCTTCCGTTTTCGCTTCGTTCGATAGAGGCTCCGCTGCGTTGAGCAAGCGTCTGGCAAACCCCATCAGGAACATGGCTGAACAGCAACATATACTCTTCTTCGATGCTGCAACGGTGGCAACAAGCAGTCCGATCGACCAGCTTCATATGGACCAGGAGGGACACGCTTCGCTTGCAAAGGCATTGTATTCCTTGATCCTCCCGGTGTTCGGGGATACGGAGAAACCGCAAATTCCCGCTGAATATGCGAAAGAAGCCTCTCGAGCAAAATTCTTTGGTTTTTGAAGCGTTAGCATCCCACATCCAGTATGGCAGCCACCGGCCAGTGGTCGGAAAGCACCTCTCCGGGGATGGTATACTGCGGGCTGGACGCCAGAACCGGTTTGATGTTGCCGCGGGTCATGATTTTGTCTATTGCTTCAACCAGGAATCCTTCACTGCTCAAATAAGGGCAGGGGAAGGTTACCGGCGCACACAAGCCCAGTGTGGTGAATACATCTCTGAAACCCGCCTGCTCGGAGAATATCCTTGCGGGGTGCACCGGGTCGTTGAAGTCGCCGCAGAGGAGGGCATCGTCATCGCCGATGAGGAAGTTCAATGCCTTTGCGGCAAGATGAGCCTCATTATGGCGATAGCCAATGCCGGTTCTGAGCTCGTCTGCATTGAGCTGGTGGGTAAGGTGCATCGTTGCGACAAACAGGGCTTTGCCGTCCGCTGTCTTGAGCCGCACCCAGAAAACCCCCCGATGAAGTTCTGGCATCTGCAAATCAACGCGGCCATAGTCAAGAACGGTAAACAGGTTCTTCTTTACATAGATGGAGTTCTCGCACCTCCAGCCTTCATCAGGCCCCTCGATGCGCCGGTATTCACCGAGCGCTGGGTCCAGGACGCTCAATGTTTGCTCACGAACCTCCTGGAAGCAGTAGATATCCGCGGCAAAGGTCTGGACAAAGGAAACAACACAGTTTCTGCGCTGCTGCCAATGCTCGGTATTCCACAAATTCAAGGTGATGAGACTGATTCGCTGCATCTGTTACTCCTCAAGCATCGATGGAAATTTCTCAAGAATCAATTGGTATGAGCCAAGCGTCAGGACGGTGACCCAGGCAATATCGATATCATAATAGCCCTGCATCGCATGGGTGCGGTTGAAGTACTCCCAGGTGGTGTGGTTGAGTTGCTCAGGCTGCCAGCCTATATACGTTTCATCGCGTCCCAGTTGATCGGTTTCGGTCGCTACCAGCTGTCTGCAGGCTTCGATCATGAGCTTTGCCTGCTGTTGATAGAACACCTCGCCGGTCCACGCGGCATAACGCAAAAATTCATAGGCAATGGCCATTCCGTAGAAGTCCAGGTGGTGGTGGGCCACCGAAACCGATGTCATCCCGCGGGTGCGGAAGTTCCTTTGGCCGAGCATGCTCTCTCGGGGCAGGTAGGAGTCGAACTGCCAAATCCATTGGACGATGAACTGTGCCGCGAGCTTTGCACTCTCAAGCAGCCGCTTATCGTGTTCAAGGTCGTAAAGGTCGAGGAAAAATGACAACAAAGCCACGCCGGCTTCCTTGTCGCAGGAGTCTGCATCGAGGGTGTCGCCGTAGAACTCACCCTCATAGGCAAGTTCGCTGTAGAATGAGTAGGCCTGATGTACTGCGCTGAGAAGGTCGGCTTTCAAGGGGTCTTCATCGGACAGCAGGGGGATGATGGTACAGAAGAACGAGCCGATATACGCACCGTTGGTTCCCTGGATGTCCCCGGGTTTTCCCTTTTCGGTCCACCAACGCCCGAACGAGCCGGAGGAAAGTTGCGCCTCACAGTAGAAACGGGCTACCCGGCGTGCCAATGAGAGGTAGGAGATTTCCTCCCTCTCCAATTTTTGCAGAGTCCGGGCGAGCAGTACGTACTGTTTCATCGCCTCCCCGTTGCACCGGCTGTTCACCATCGATTTGTACTCGGGATGCTCTCCTATGCCCAAGTACCCTCCCCAGATATCGTTGACCAGATCGTAGTTGTCCTGGAATACTCCTTCGCTGCGCTCCGCCTGTAAAAAGAAATCACCGATTCGCTTGGCCACCTCGGCAAGCAGGAGGTGGTTGTCGGGCAGTGAGAACTTGGTGGCAAGATTCGCCCTTGCAGTGACTAGGGCGTTGGTCTTCGGCTGGTACTTGGTGAGGCTTGCCAGCTCTTGTGCACCTTGCAGGCTCTTGACCAGAAATGATGCGCTGGTGAATTTGTATACATCCTGCACCTCCCCGTTGCCTTCACCCATGAGCAGGTAGGCAAGTCCCTTCCCGTCGTTTTGCACGAGGTTGATCAGGCGGGTGAGCTTGTATTCGAACCAGTGGTCCCATCCGATGCCTTCCACCTTGTCTTCTGGCGACAATGCGTTCAGTCCCTGCACGAATTGGCAGTAGCCTTCAAGGCTGGAACCGGCTTTCTGGTTGGAGAGGTAGAATGTCCTTGTATAGGCAAGTCCCTGCGACGAGACCTCAAGACAGGGAAGCGCAAGAGAGGAGGTGTCGACCAAGGACTGTTTGCCTTGGTAGCTGTACGGCCACTCGCTGCCGGGGATGGAGATGATCAGGCCGTGGCGGTCAGGTGCCACCGATGCAACGAACATCTTGTCGGTTGCAGGCTTGCTCGCACAGGTAAAGAGGCGTTTGCCGTTGGACAGCTGTGCGCAGCAGGGGATGCTCATTCTCGTTTCGAGGAAGGACCAGTTCGCCGAGCGCTCACGGGAGGGGAAGCACCCCTTTCCCTTGTTGTTGTCCTGATACCAGAGTGCCGGTATGAACAGCTTGTTCTCAAGCTCCTGGTCATCGTAGGAAAAAGCTGCCTGGAGCCGGTATGAACCCTGCTGTCTCAGATTCCAATTCCTGGTCAAAACAAGCAGATTCCCTCTGCTCAGCAAGCGGTCCTCGATGGTTCCCAGTGGGCCGAAGTCGGCAGTGATGGACTCTTCGTTGATGATGAGAGCACACGGAGTCCTTCGCTTCCCTTCAAAGGTCAGCGTATAGGTAATCGTGCAAAACGACTCGTTTGAGCACAGTTCCACCTTCTCCGATGAGGTTTGCAATACGTGCATACGGATTATCCTTTCATACCGCTGGTGGCAATCCCTGCGATGATTTTTTTCCTGAAGAAAATGTAGAACAGAATCTGGGGAATTGAGGCGACGGTTGCTCCCGCCATGATCAGGGAGTACTGCGTGCCGTGGGTTCCTTGGAAGTTGGCTATGCCGACGGTGATGGTGTACTTGATGGTGTCATTGATGACGATCAAAGGCCAGAGGAAGTCGTTCCATGTATTGATGAAGGAGAGGATGATCACCGTTGCCATGGCCGACTGGCCCAACGGAACGATGATCTTGAAGAAAATCCTCGCCCGGTTCGCCCCGTCGATGAACGCAGCTTCCTCCAAGTCGGAGGGAATGCCCTCGTAAAACTGTTTGAGGATGAAGATCCCAATCGGCAACGCAATTCTGGGAAGGTAGGCAGCAGCCAGGGTGTTGACCAGTCCATAGGAGTTGAATTGCAGATACAAGGGTACGATAAGAACCTGGAAGGGGACCATCATACCACCCATCACCAGCCAGAAGAGGACGTTGCGTCCCTTGAATGGAATTTTGGCAAAGGCATAGGCGATGGGTGCATCGACTGCCAGGGTGAGAAGCATGGCAAAGAGGGAGACGATAAAGGAGTTGCCCATCCAGTTGATGATGTACGTGGAGGTGAAGGCCTTGATGTAGTTGGCAAAGCTGGGGTTCTGCGGCCAGAAGGTGAAGGTCTTGGTAATGACTTCTTCTTCAAGCTTGAGGCTGGTGATGAACATCCAGGCTAGAGGGAAGACCCACAGGGCGATGAACAAAAGTTCCAGCATCCGGATGATGAACTTTTTGGTTTTCATGTGTTTTCCTTCCTTCCCAGCAGTGCGTACTGGAGGACGCTGACCAGCATGATGATCAAAAAGAGGATGTAGCTCATCGCTGCACTGTAGCCCATTTTGTAGTATTTGAAGCCGGTTTCATAAATATACTGGACCAATACCCGTGTTGTTCCATGTGGTCCACCTCCGGTCATCACGTATACTTGGCCGAAGACGTTGAAGGAGGCGATAATCTGCAAAATCAGGCAAAGAACGGTGGTGGAGGAGACCAGGGGGATGGTGATGTGCCGTACTTCCTGCCAATAGGTTGCCCCGTCAATCGAGGCTGATTCATAAATTTCATTGGGAATCTGCTTGATGCCGGCTCCAAACAGGACCATGTTGAAGCCTGCTGTCCACCACAATGTGGTAAGGGCGACCGACCACATGGCGTAGTTCTCGTTGGTCAGCCAGCTGATAGGACTCTTGTCCAACATCATGAGCACTTGGTTGAGCACACCCCAATCCTTTTGCATGATCCAGGCCCATAGGGTACTTACCACGGTCATGGAGAAGATGTAGGGGAAGAAGAATACATTCTCCATCAGACCCTTGAGTGGGGACTTTCCTGTTATGGCCAAGGCCATCAGGAAGCCGACCAACAAGAGTGAGGGAGTGGTCATCAGCACGAACTGCAGGGTATGCCACAGCGATGAGTAGAACTTTTCATCGGTGAAAAGCACCTTGTAATTATCCAAACCGATGAATGATGCAGTAGAAAGAATATCCCACTTGAAGAAGCTGACATAAAGCCCGGACAGCAAGGGGTAGATCATGAATGCAATATAGACAGCAAGAAAGGGGAGGCTGAACGCTATCCCATCACGGGTGTCTTTGTTTCCGGGTATCATGGCACGGCCCTCCAGAGAAAGCCCCTCCCCCCCGGACAAGGGGGGAAGGGAGAAAACAATCCTAATACGAAGCAATGATATTTTTAACCGTTTGTTCCATATCGGCAAGTGCTGCCTTTGGATTCTGGTTCTTGGTCACGGCATACTCGAGCTTGTCGCTAAGCGTACCATAAATCTCTTCCCAAGCTGCAGTGCGCGGGGTCGGCAGGGCGAAAGCAGCGGCGGCGGCATAGTCCGCACGGTACGGCAGTGCCTTCATCTCGCTCTTGTCGGCTACACTCTTGCGGGTGGGGATGTGGCCGGCTTTGGCCCACATCTCGCCATGGGAGGTCATCCAGTCGATGAAGGTTATGGCAGCTTCGACGCGCTTTGGATCCTGGTTCTTCTGTACCGGGATTGCCAAGGTGTGCGAGCCGGCCCATGCAGCCTCGCCGCCCATGATGGGCGGAAGCGGAGCAGCACCAAAGTTCAGGCCTGCAGTCTTTTCAAGCGTGCCGGTTGCCCAGACACCGTTGAAGTAGAAAGCTGCGTCGCCGAGTTTGAAGGTATTCATGGCTGCATCGTAGTCGAGTTCACCGGGGTTGACCTTGTATTGGTGCACCAGGTCCTGGAGCCACTTCAGAGCCTTCTCGCCATAGGCATTGTTGAAATTGGGAGCCTTGGCATCAGCGGTCAGCAGGCTTCCACCTTGCTGGGCGACCATGGACATGAACAGGCGGGCAAGGGTGTATGCCTTGTAGACGCCGGTGGTGTTGTCGATGGCCATGCCCCATTTGCCTGTGGCCTGTTTGACCTTCAGCGAAGCGTCGATGAACTCCTGGGCGGTCTGGGGAACCTTGGTGACTCCGGCCTTTGCCATCAGGTCCTTGTTGTAGTACATGACGATTGGATGGACGTCGAACGGAAGGCTGTAAAGCTTGCCATCGAAGCGGCAGGCATCGAGCGGAGCCTTCTGGAAGTCGGCGAGCATCGAAGGGCTCACATAGGAGTCGAGAGCCAACAATGAACCGCTGGGTACATAGTTGAGCAGGTTGCCCTGATGGACCACCACGACATCCGGAGCAGTTTTTGCTGCAAGGGCGGTAGTGAGCTTGGTGTAGTAGTTGTCAAACTTCACCATGTCATTCTTCATGACGATCTCACTCTGTGATGCGTTGAATTCATCGACCATGGCGTCAAAGAACTCACCATCGCCACCGGTGAACAGCGACCAGAAGGTTATCTCGATCGGTCCTTCCTTCTTCTGTTCTGCTGCAGCCTGGGCGAACAGCATACTCGAGGCAAAAAGTGCCACAAGCGCTACCAAAACAAGTCTCTTTTTCATGTGAACCTCCTTGTTGGAACACAGGTATAGTGCGATTGTTCCCTACCGGGTGGTCTCTCGAAAGACCAGTCTCGTGGGGAAATCCTTTGTTATATACTCCAGATTGGGATCCTGGATATGCACAAGCAACATCTCCATGGCCACATAGCCAAGTCGGTACTTGGGTACGTCCACGGTACTGAGGCTGGGCTGCATGAATTGGCTCATGTACAGGTTGTCATACCCGAAAACCTCGATGTCTTGGGGAACCTTGAGGTTGTTCTCATACAGGCTCTTGAGTACACCCATGGCCAGCATGTCGTTAAAGCATGCCACCGCGGTGAAACCCAGCCCCCGGTTGAGCGCCTGGTTGGTCAGGTAATATCCATCCTCGATGTGTCCAGAAGCTTCAACAACATAATCGGGATCGACTTCAAGGGCGTTGTTCGCAAACGCTTCGGCGACTCCTGCAAGACGGTCGATGGTGTTGCTTACTTTCTTGGGCCCTGCAATGTAGAGAATCTTTTGATGACCGTTGGCGATCAGGTGCTCGATTACCTTTCTTTGTCCATCGCGGTCGCTGTGCAGGATACTGTGGTTCACCAACCCTTCCAAGCGCCTGCCCGGAAATACAAAGGGTATCTTGAGGTTTCGGTAGAGGTCGAGGTGTGCATTGCTGTTGTCAAACACCGGCATGGCGATGATTCCGTCGACCTTGCGGCAGAGGAACATTTTTATCAGGTCGGCTTCCTTTTTCACCGACTCCTCGGTACTTGCAAGCAGGATGTGGTAGTCGGCCTTCGTGGCGGCCTCTTCGATGCCGCGTACCACTTCGCTGAAAAACGGGTTGGCCGAGTCTGCACTGATGATACCCACCATTTTGGAGTGGGCTGAGCGCATGCTGGCGGCAACAGAGTTGGGAATGTAGCCCAGCTGCTGGGCTGTATTTTGAATGAGCTCTCTTGTCTGCTTAGAGATTTTAGGGTCGGAGCGCATGGCTCTGGAGACCGTATTAATGGAAAATCCTGTTGCCTGTGCAATGTCTTTTAGGAGGATGCTCATAGGTTAAGGTTAACACGCAACAAGGGGTTATCAAGGCGAACTCCTCGAATAAAGCCCGGATAATTCCAAAAATCAGGATTAACGTTAATCTAACCTATCTGCGCATCCACAAAATGCTTGCTTTGTTTCTTGATTTTCTTCAGTTCTCGTTTTTGTGCCCGCGCCCACTCTTTTCGGCTGATAAGGGCTACCTGCTCGACCGGTCTGCCGCCGATGAACTGGATGATCGCACACTCGGTCTCCTCGGTTCCTGTAGCCTTGGGATAGTTGATGAAACCGTGCACGGTTTTCTTCACTTCCAGGTATTTGACCGGGGTGTCCGCCGAGGCAAGGGCGTCGGCATAGAGCATGCCGTCGTCATGCAGCGGATCGTACTCCGCTCCGATGATCAGCGTTTGGGGAAGCCTGCTGTGGTCCTTTCCCAAAAGCGGCGAGAAGCTGGGGTTGAGGATGTCCTTCGGTTCGCGTTGATAATTGTTGATGAAAAAAGCCATCTGCTTGTCGGTCAGCGTCGGGGAGTCCTTGTATTTCTCGTAGCTCTGCGTCCGCATGCGTCCATCGGTCACCGGATAGAGCAGGACCTGGCCGGCGATGGCCGGGCCCTTGCGGTCTCGGGCCAGTCGGCTTACCACGGCGGCAAGATTGCCCCCGGCGCTGTCCCCCACCAAGAAGATACGGTCGGGGTTGGTTTTCCAGTATCTGCAGCCCGATGCAGCCCACAGCAGGGTGTCATAACAGTCTTCAACCGCAGTGGGAAACTTGTACTTCGGGGCCAGGCGGTAGTCGACCGAGAGCACCGCCGCCCCGGTGATGTCGGCAAGGTGTGCGCAGAGGAAGTTGTACAGGTCCATGTTGCCCCAGACCCAGCCTCCTCCATGGTAGAAGATGATCAAGGGGGTCAGGTCGCTGATGCCTCTTGAACCCTGTCGTTCAAAGAAATATCCGGTAACCATCCCATCGGTGACGGGAATGATGAAGGTTTTGGTCGCAATGTTTCTCGCACTCTTGCCAAGAAGTTTGCGTATCAGGATATTGTTGGGAATCGATATATCGTTCAGTTCCTCGATGCGTTTGGGAGTCAGCCCTTCAGGATCGGTAATTGCAACCTTGTTGATCAGGGAGACCAGCCGTTTCATCCTCGGAGACAAATCATAGTCAGCCATAGTGGACACATCGTAGTATATCCAGCTTCAGCGCGCAAGCCGCTTGCAAAGAACCTGTATAAAGATTTGTATGCAGTATGCGTGGTCCTTCCTTGTCAGGCATCGGCGTGTTTGGAAAGTATTTTCTTGAAGTTCAAAAAGAAAAGTGTTGCGGTTGTAAGACCTGCCAGTATGTCGGCGATCGGCTCAGCTATGAATACTCCCTGCATGCCAAGCAAACCGCCCAACAGGAAAACCAGGGGAATCAAGAGTATGATTTTTCGCAGCAAGGCCAGGAAAAAGGAAATTTTTGCCTGTGAAAAGGCAATGAATGCCTGTTGGCAGGCAATCTGTATCCCCAAAATCCAGAAGCCTGAACTGTAGATTCTCATCGCTCGTGCTGTTGTTTCCAGCAGAATCTCGTCTTTAGTGAACAAGCCGACCACCATGGCAGGAGCCAAGACCAGCACCAGGCATACGATGGTGGTGAAAGTCACACTCGTAAGCAGGATGTATGTAAAGGCTTGTTGCACCCGCTTGCTGTTCCCCGCCCCCCAGTTGTAGGAAAGAATGGGTTGTCCCCCCTGGGTGAGGCCTTGCAACGGGGCAAGACTGAACATCATGACCGAGGAGAGAATCGCCATGGCTCCCACTGCGATGTCGCCACCGGTTCGCTGGAGTGTGGAGTTGAGCACGATATTCACCAGGCTTTCGGTGCTCATCATGAAGAATGGAGATATGCCAAGAGCCAGGACAGGAAGCATGACCTTTCGTGTAGGCCGTAGGTTGGGCAGTGAGATTTTGAGACTGGAACGTTTTGAGGACAAAAACGATATGACCCATACTGCACTGGCGGCTTGACTTATCACCGTCGCATATGCGGCTCCCTTGACTCCCAAGCCAAAGCCAAAGATGAAGATCGGGTCGAGGACGATGTTTATCACCGAGCCGAGCAGCATGGTCAGCATGCTGACTTTGCTGAAGCCTTGGGCTGTGATGAAGGGATTCATTCCCATGGAAATCAGGACGAACAGCGTCCCCCAGAGATAGATGCCCAGATAGTCCAAGCTGAACGGCAAGGTGTTAGCACTTGCTCCGAAGAGGAGCAGCAAGGGTTCTTTGAGCCACTGGAAAAAGAGGGTGAGAATGCAGGAAAACAGCAAGAGTGTTCCCAATGATTGGTTGAGCAGCTGATTTGCCTCATCCATCTTGTTCTGCCCTAGCTTGATCGAGGCGTGTACGGCACCTCCTGAGCCGACAAGCATGCTGAATGCAGAGAGCAGCATGATGATGGGAAAGCTGAGGCCGATGCCGGTTAATGCAAGCGGTCCGTCCACTGCAATGTGGCCGATATAGATGCGGTCTATTATGGTGTAAAGTGCGTTGATCAGCTGGGATAGAATGGTAGGGACGCATAGGCGTACCAAGAGCCTGCCGATTCGCTCGGTTCCGAGTGAAGATGGTATGGAATGCATACATGTACCATATCCAAAAGAGGAAAAAGTTGCAAC
>NZ_DJGW01000078.1:0-25514 GCF_002432845.1 Sphaerochaeta sp. UBA5836 | reverse complement strand
ATCGGTGAGACATGAAAAAAGATTGAGAATCATACATCAATGTTGTATGCTACAGGTAATCAAAGCGATGATTTCTTCCCTCCTGGGGTACAATCTTTGGTAGGAGAAGGTATGAATACACATCATGAGAAAGAACGCGTTCAGAAGACCACCTTGGTATACTTGGTGGTCATGGTCCTCGTCGTTGCCTTGATTCTGATTGCAGTCCCCAATCCCACGTTCAAGGCTGTAGCCAGTATACTTGTTGTCCTGGTCTGTGCGATTGCCATCATCATTCAGTGGATGTTGCTGGGCAAGAGGCCGGAAGGGGACAAGGAACCTGTACAGCAGGCGCAAAAGGTCGAGCAGCAGAAAGCTGAACGTGTCTCCACCCAAACCGGTGCCCCTTGTGAAGTCAGTGGACAATACCACTGCAGTGAACATCCTGAGCGCAAGGTGTCCATGGAAGAGGGCAAGCGCTTTCCACCCTGCAGAGGTGACAACAAAGGCCATTCGGCAACCTGGATATTAGAGGCTTGAAGGGTATAACCGATTGATTATGCTTGCATTTCGACGTTCTGCTTCACCTTATTGGCTGCATGCCGCTGTACAAGCAGGATGAAGACCAAAAGCAATAATCCGATTGCATCCTGGACGACATTGGCGGTGATAAGCAACAAGGCACCTGCAAACGCAAGGATGCGCAGGATGTTGTGCATGTTGGTGAACAGGTATCCTTCAGTTGCCATTCCGATCATACATACTCCGATGATTGCTGTAATGGAGACCCTGATTGCAATGAAGGGCGTGGTATCTATCAAAAGCAAGGCAGTGTTGTAGATGAACATATAGGGGACGATGAATCCTGCAAGCGAAAGCTTGACTGATTGCAGGCCGGTTTTCATCGGGTCGCCACCGCTCAGACCCGCAGCAGCAAACGACGCAAGGGCTACCGGCGGGGTGATGTTGGCAAACATCGCAAAGTAGAAGACGAACATATGAGCGGCAAGCGGGGGGATTCCCAGTTTCACCAAGGCAGGGGCGGCCATGGTGGCGGTAATCAGATAGGCAGGGATGGAAGGAAGGCCCATGCCCAAAATCATGCAAGTGACCATGGTAAGGACGAGCGTCAACATGAGATTTGATTGGCCGAGCTGAATGATGGCATTCGCCATGTTCAAGCCGAAGCCGGTGAGGCTTACCACACCGATGATGATTCCCACCACTGCACAAGCAACGGCAACCGAGACTACCGCGCGGGTTCCTTCGCTGAATGCATCGAGAATCTGTTTGAACGTCATGCGTGTGGACTTGCGGGCCATGCTGACGGCAATGGTTGCAACAATCGCCCAGAATGCACTGAAGATGACAGTCGCTCCACTGAAGAGCAGCATGTAGAGCAAAAATGCAATGGGAATGAGCAGGTGTCCCCGCTCACGCATGACATCGCGTACCTTGGGAAGGTCTTCCTTGGGGATCCCTTTCAGGTTCTTCTTGGAAGCCCTGAGTTGAACCTGTACAAGAATGCCCAGGTAGTACAGCAGCGCGGGAATAGCAGCACTTATTACGATGGTTCCATACTTGATACCCAGCATTTCAGCCATGATGAAGGCAGCAGCCCCCATGATGGGAGGCAGCAGCTGTCCGCCGACCGAAGCCGATGATTCAACAGCCCCGGCAAACTCCTTGCTGTATCCGGTTTTCTTCATCAACGGGATGGTAAAGGTTCCTGTGGTTACTACGTTTGCCACGGCGCTTCCGTTGATTGAAATGAGAAAACCGCTGGCGATGACGGCAACCTTGGCAGGACCTCCCTTTGAACTACCTGCAAATGCCAGTGCAAGGTCATTAAAGAACCTTCCCATTCCACACTTGTTCATAACCGTACCGAACATGATGAACAGGAAAATATAGGAGGCGGCAACGTCGACGGAGGTGCCGTAGATTCCTTCGGTGTTGATGAAAATATGGTTGACCAAGGCCCGCCAGTCATAGCCGCGGTGCATGAATATTCCGGGAAGATTCCGACCGACCAGACCATAGAGGAGGAAGAGCAGGCTGAGTATCACAAGCGGCCAGCCTGAGATTCTTCTGCTGGCTTCCAGGACAAGTACGATGAGAATGGTTCCCATCACTACATCCATCATGTTGGGACTGCCCATGCGGTTGATGAAAATCATGATTATAGAGATGCATAGAGTTTGCATCAATATGCAATACCAAGAATACCGGTAAGATTATGGTGAAATCAAGCGAAAAAGGATGTACTGTAGTAAAACAGCGAACAAATCGCTACTATACCGGCATGAAAGCAGCCCAATTCTTCCACATTGTTGAGATGCGCACCAAGATCATCAGTATGGGAACCTTCTTCTGTGCAAGCATCTATGCACTCTCACAGACAGGATCGGTGAAGCCTGTCAATGCCGTGGTCATGGGTCTTGCGACGCTCTTCATCGATATGGGAACGACTGGTTTCAACACCTTTTTTGACTACTGGAGAGGAGTCGATAATGCACTCTACACCAAGGAACAGGACAAGGTTCTGGTGCACCAGGCTGTCAGCCCCATCATGGCTTTCCTGGTTTCCCTCGCACTTTTCGCCCTGGCAGCCCTTTTGGGACTTTATCTGGCCTGCCTGACCAGCTGGAATTTGATTCTTGTCGGAGGTGTGTGCATGCTTGTCGGCTTCTTCTACACCGGCGGTCCGCTTCCCATTTCAAGAACCCCATTTGGTGAGGTGTTTGCCGGTTTCTTTCTGGGAACCATGTTGTTTCTCATCACCTTGTATGTGCAGGGCGTGACTCCAAGCGTAAAACATGTGGTGGTTACCGTGCCGTTCCTGTTGATGATCGGCATGATCCTTTCGGTGAACAACGGTTGTGATTTGGTCGGTGACAAAGCAAGCGGACGCAAGACGCTTGCCATCCTCTTGGGCAGCGACAAGGCCTTTGGCCTCATCGCTGTCGAGGGCCTGGGTGCCTATGCCATCTCATTTCTTCTTGTAATCCTGGGCTATCATCCATCGACTCTGGCCTTTTGCCTGGTCCCTTCGCTCGTGTTGTACAGCAAAGCACTGATCGAAGTGAAAAAGGCAGGTCTCGATGCCGAGCACAAGTCGGTACACATGCAGTTCGCATCAAAAAGCTATCTGCATTTCTGTCTGGCCTTTATCGCAGCGTATGCGCTTAGTATAGGGTTCTCTGCTCCGGCTTCTTGATGGTTGCAGCAAAGATTGAATTGATTACTCCCAATACGGCCGAGAGGGTGAACAGCACCTCGATTCCCAGTGTTTTCCAAATGTAGCCACCCAGTAATGCAATCATGACGCTGATCAGGTGGTTGACTGAAATGCCGGTTGTAAGGGTTGCCGTAAGCTCTTCGCGGCTTGAGGAAAGGTCGCGTACATAGACGTTGGTCGCCATGCTTGCCAAGCTGATGATCGAGTCCAGCACAAAGTTGATGCAAACCACGATGAAGGCGATATGCATGGGAAAGATGCGGTGTGCAAAGCCGTACATGAGGCACACGACAACCAGGATCAGGGTGTCGGCCACCATGATTTTCTTATAACCCAGCTTGTCCACCAGCATTCCGATGGCAGGACTGAGGAGCATTCCAAAGACTGCACAAATGGCCAGAAGCAGGGCGATGACCGAGGTGTCTGCCCCATAGAAGAGGATGAGGGCATAGGGTGCGAAGGTGAGAAAAATCTGCTTGCGCGCCCCGTAGAAAATTTCCAGCATATAAAACTTGTTGTATTTCTTATTGAAGTACAGTCGAGAACGCTTTACCGGTTTCCCTTTGTCCTTCATGGTAAGGGCGATCATGGTGGAGAGAAGCAGCAGGATGGCGGCGATCAGGAAGACTATGCGAAAACCTACAAGAGAGTCCCGTGCATAGCCCAAGCCGCCAAGCACGAAAAAAAGCAGCGATACCATCATGTAGCCTATGATGTTGCCCCCGTGGCTGATACTGGAAGTCACTCCCAGGCTGGCTCCACCCTTGTCGCTTTTTGCGTAGGAGAGGGACATCGAGCTCTTGATGGGCATGACGATATGCTCGCCGGTACTGAACACCACCATGAACAGGATGACAACCACCTTGCTCGACCCGAGCAGCAGCAGGCCGAGCACGCCGCACAGCATGATCGCCGTTCCAATCTTGAACACCTTGGTTTCAGAAAGCCGGTACATCCAGGCAAGGATGAAGACGAGCATAAGACCGGGAAGCTCTCGGAAGAATTCTACAATACCTCGTTCAAATTCGGAGATCTTTACGATTTCAGCCAGGTAATTGTCCTGGATGCCCCGATAAAATCCATAGGCGAGACCCGAAAATAAAATGGTGGCCAAGAAGATTTTCACTCCCTTGTCCCCTGAATAGATGGATGGTTTTTTTGCGTGCATGACAGGTTCTCCCGTTCCCTTACAGCCGACTATGCTTATAAACGGAAAGGATGTCAACAATGTTTCTACTGCTGGCCTTCGAGAACCTTGTTAATATCGAGCATATCCCTCATCAAACCGATAGTCGGTAGAGCTGCAACGAACGATATCAAATTATAGTGACCCCTCTTTGGTCAAGCAGGTTATACGGTGCACTATGCTGATACCTTCACTGGTATGGCCTGAGCTCAGAATCGAAGGAGCTCTCAAGCGCATAGAAGCCTATCTTTAGGTTGCCAATTTGCAGTATCCATCGTAGCCTAGAGGTAGGGAGGCTCGTATGGATACACAGAAATTCGGTGCACATCTCGAGGGGAAAGTGGTTGTCGTCACTGGTGCAAGCAAGGGTATCGGGAGGGGTTTGGCCCGAATAATCGCAGCCGAAGGAGCCATCGTAGCCCTTGCCGCACGTGACACCGAAGCACTGGCGGAAGTGAAAGAGACGATTCTGGGCGAAGGGGGAATGGCCTATGTGTATTCCTTGGACCTCAGGCGGGTTGAGTCCATCCGCTCCTGTTTTGAACGCATTGAATCGGAACTGGGGTCGATGGATGTACTGGTCAACAATGCCGGCATGGGAAACCCCATTCCCGCTGAGCAGATCACCGAGGAGGATTGGGACTGGATGATGGACCTCAATCTCAAGGGAACCTTCTTCTGCTGCCAGGAAGCCGGCAGGCGAATGCTCAAGCAGGGCAAGGGCCGGATTGTAAATATCTCCAGCCAAGCCTCTGTTGTAGCCATTCCCCACGAGGCTGTCTACTGCGCATCCAAAGGCGGTTTGAACATGCTGACCAAAACCTTGGCCGTCGAGTGGTCGGGCAGGGGTGTTACCGTCAATGCTGTGGGACCGACCTTTGTCTATACACCGGGAACAGCCGAGCGTTTGGACGATCCCTTGTTTCTTGATTCGGTCCTTTCCAAGATTCCCCGTGGCAGGGTGGCCACCATAGAGGATGTTGCTTCGGCTGTTCTCTATCTGGCAAGCGACCATGCAGATATGGTCACTGGAACACTCCTGCTGGTGGACGGCGGCTGGACAGCCGTGTGAATGGTGGAGAATAGGTAAAGAATTCTCTGTTTCTCTTGAGTCGGCATACAGGCAGTTGTACCATCGAAGCATGATATATGTTGTAGAGGACAATCCTTCCATCAGGCAGATCATCAAGGCCTACCTCGAATTGGCTGACTTTCAGGTAGTTGAGTTTGAAGGCGTGAGCAAAGTTGTGGAAAGCCTTGAATTCAAGCACCCCAGGCTGTGCATCCTTGATGTCATGCTCGGGGACGGCAACGGCTTTGAGCTGGCAAAGCAAATCCATCAATACGACCCGTCCATTCCCTTCCTGTTTCTTACCGCCAGGGAGTCGGAAAGTGATCGAATAACCGGGCTTGAACTCGGAGGAGAGGATTATATTGTAAAACCCTTCTCCGCCAAGGAGCTGGTTCTTCGAGTGCAAGCCATCCTCAGACGGGTTGAGCAACCTCATGGCGAAAAGCCAACCTCCCTGACGTGGGAAAAGGATGGCCATACCTTGACAGTCGATGAGAAGAAGCATGAGGTATTGGTGGATGATACACCTGTTTCCTTGACAGCTCTTGAGTGGAAGCTGCTCTCCTACCTTGCAAGCAATGCACCGCTTCTGATCAAGCGTGAGCGGTTGCTTGGACAGTGCCTGGGCTATACGCACGATGGAAGTGATCGAACGATCAACACCCACATGAAGAACCTCAGGGCAAAACTAGGGTCTATCGAGTGGATCCAAACGGTGAGGGGCTTCGGATACTCATTCAGCGGGACCAAGAAGGAGCGCTAGGATGCATAAACCCTTTTCTCTGGCTGCCCTGAATTTGGCGTTGGTTATCCTCAGCCTCTTGATTTTCGCCCTGGTTCTCTCACTGTTTCTCTCCTTCGGTCTGGATGCAGTCCAAGACTCATGGCATGCGAAGGAAGAGGCTTCGTTGAATTCCTATATCGTTACGCAACTGCTAGAGGCACCGCAGCCTGTTTCCCCAGAGACTGCCTCCTCTCTCTTCAGCTCTTTGCCCTACGCCCCCACGTACTTCTATGTCTCCGACAGCCTCGGCCAGTTGCTCTATTCATACCACAAGGCTGAACGGGGCGCAGGCAGGGGCAGGGGTTTGCAGTACGGCTTGGTGGAGAATCTGCAATGGCGGGAGGTCAGGTCCTCCAGCGATGAGCTGCTCTACCGATATGCGGTACACCTGCCGACGTTTGCCGAAATCGAAGGAAATGCCTCCCTGCTCGCCGCCGCCAAGCGTATCCTTATCTGGGCGCTCTTGATTGCTATGGCTGTGTCGACACTGTTGGCGTTCTTGTTTCTCAAGCCGCTGAAAAAACAGAGCCGTCTCCTTGCCCAAGCCTTGGACCGTATGGCGGGAGGAGAGCGTACCGTATCTGTGGACGGCAAGCATATTGTGGAGTTCGATGTGATCGCGAATGCCGCCAGGACGCTGCAGGATACCCTGAAGAGTGAAGAGAGCCTGCGCCGTCAGTGGGCCGAGGATATTGCCCATGATCTGAGAACCCCGGTTGCAGTCCTTTCCGGCCAGCTGGAGGCATTGCAGGACAACGTATTGCCTTTCAACCAGGAGCGCTTGTCCTTGTTGCAGCAGGAAACAGTGAGATTGGGGTCCTTGATCAACAGTCTGGCCTTATTGACCAAGCTTGAATCACCGGATCTGGTGGTTCATGGAAGTGACATTCATTTGGAGCCGTTTCTTCGCATGCTTGTCCAGCGTTTTGAGGCGGATGCTGCAAAACGCGGCATGCAGATTGTAATTCCCGAGGGGGATGCATTGCTGCAAGCCGATCATCAACTGTTCACGCGTGCAATGGAGAACCTCCTCAGTAACGCAATCAAATATGGATTGGAGAACAGCCTGATACAAATCCGGTACACCACCGACGAAAACCAACGTGCCGAGAGTCTGGCCATAGAAAATGAGGGAATCATTGAACCGGCATTTCTTCCCCGCCTTTTCGATCGTCTCAGCAGGGGCGAGGCTGGGAGGAGGAGTGACGGATCGGGGCTCGGCCTGTCCATCGTCAAGGCCATCGCCCAGGCCCATCACTGGTCGATCGATGTAGAAAGCAATGAGAAAACCTGTTTTACCCTTCGCTTTACCTAATCTTTACCCACCGTTGAAACAGACTGGATATTGGGGTGCGACCATAGAGTCAAGAACAACAAACAAATTGACTGGAGGTCAACGATGAACAAGAAACGAATTCTTATGGTGCTGCTGCTTTTGGTAGTAGTCGCAGCAATCACATTTGCAGCTCCGATGCAGAGAAGCACGAGAGGCACAGCAGTCCAGGCTCGTCCTGTACAGATGGCTCAGCAGGCTGTACAGCAGAGACAGATGCTTCAGGATTGCGTCCTGGAGGATGGTGAGATTCCCGAAGAGCTTAAGGCCTTCGTTGAGGAACGCAGAGCAGAAGCCCAAGCGAGGCAGACTGCAAACCGTGCCGATCAGGTCGGCGGGCAGATGCGCCAGGGAGCAAGAGGCAAGAGCGGCAGGTGGTAGTCACTACCGCACATGGTACAAGGGGAGAACGGGAGACCGTTCTCCTTTTCTTATGTCCAAGCTTTTGCACTCCCCCTGTGCGTGCTATGATTGCTTGTGTGGAGGGTCAGATGGCTAAAACACTTATTTTATATGCGACCAAGCATGGTACCACCCATGCTTGTGCTGAAGTATTGCAGAAAGAACTGAAGGCTGATGCAGATCTTCAGAACTTGATTGAACAACCGAATGTCGATTTAGGGGCTTACGACACCATTGTCCTCGGAGGCTCGGTGCATGCAGGACGGGCCAACGGAAAACTCAGGAAGTTCTGCATTGCCAATGAGCAGGCCCTTCTGCAGAAAAGACTTGGCCTGTTTCTCTGCATGATGGAAGAGGGTGAAGGGGCTGTGAGGCAGCTTGAACAGAACTACAGTAAAGCCCTCCGTGAAAAAGCCTTGGTTGTTGATTCATTCGGTGGTGAGTTCCTGTTCTCCAAAATGGGGTGGATCACCAGGAAGATGATGAAAATGATGAGTAAAGGCGACGAGGATGTGCATAACATCAGAGAGGATGCGATCAAAGCCTTTGCCGAGGTTCTGAACCGCTGATCTCAGTGTTTTGTCGATGCTTTCTTAAGTCGGTTGTTGATGGCAACGCCGATGCCCTCTTCGGGCAAGAGGCTGCCGACCATGCAACGTAAGTGCAGGGTGTCCAGGTGGCGGATCGCCCAATAGAGGCGACTTGCCGCTTCTTCGGCATCCTCCTTCTCGCTGACATACACCACCGGCCCCTTGAACGGGACGGACTGCTTTTCGAACAGCAACACCCCGACATCGCTTTGGTCCTTGTACAGGGTGACATCGTCGACCAGATAGAGCGGAGTCGTGGGGGCATAATGGCTTTCGAGCAACCCGGGGCTTTCTAGATGGGTATCGGTAGGACCTGCCTGTTTACCCATTACCACCTCGCCAAGCAAGGGCTGGAGCTCCTCCAATCCGATTTTTCCCGGTCGGAGTATGGTGGGGATTTCGGTGCAGAGTGAGAGTACCGTGGATTCAATGCCAACGGTGCATGCGCCTCCATCAAGAATTGCATCGATCCGCGTCCCGAGTTGCTCGCGCACATGAAGCGCGGTAGTCGGGCTGGTATAAGCGAATCGGTTTGCACTCGGCGCTGCAATGGCTTTGCCGCTGGCCTTGATCAAGTTCAACGCCAAAGGGTTGGAAGGCATCCGGATGGCAACCGTTTGGCTGTTGGCCGTAACAATCGAGGGCACAGCAGGATGTTTTTTCAATACCATGGTCAAAGGACCGGGCCAGAAGTGATCCATCAGGAGTTTGGCTCTTGGGTCGAGGTCGACTACCAATCCCTCAAGTTGTTCCAATTGGGCGATATGGACGATCAGGGGGTCGAAGAACGGCCGCTCTTTGGCAGCGAAAATACCTCTCACAGCCTCTTCATTCATGGCATCTGCACCAAGACCGTAGACAGTCTCGGTGGGGAAGGCCACCAGCTTGCCTTGTGCAAGCAGTGCCGCATCTTCGGCAATAAGCTTTGGCAGTTGTTCGCTGGGCCTTGGATACGCCTCTATGTAGGAGACTGCATCGGCAAGCGTATGGAAGAACAAGGTTATGATTGGCGATGCTGCAAGCTCAAGCGGACAGTAGAAGGAGAGTTTTATCCCCTCATCGAGCAAAAATGTCTCGGTCTTGTCAGCAACATTGTCGAACAGTGTTTGCTCGGTCGCCTGCAGGCAGGAGGAAAGAAATGGATGGGCTTTGCACAAAACCTGTGCATCAGAGCGAGCATCCTTAGGGTAAGCGAGGGAAACGGTGCAATCCACGGCAAGCCCCATCAACGATTGAAGGGCATCGCTTTGGTGCATGAGCAGCTTGGGTGTTACATAGATGGTGGACTGATGGTGCATTCTCTTTCCTCGCCTTGCAAGAGTACCGCAAAGACCGAAGGCAAGGCAAGCCGGTTTGTGATACACTCCTCCTATGACGATCAGAGCATATACCGAGCAGGATATCCCGGCCATGACCGGGCTTTGGAACGAGATTGTGGATGAAGGCAATGCCTTTCCCCAGGACGAGAAGCTTGACAGCATAACGGCTTCGGCTTTCTTTTGCAGCCAAAGCTATGCAGCGGTTGCCATCGATGAAGGCGAACTTGCAGGCCTGTACATTCTGCATCCGAACAACGTAGGAAGGGCCGGCCATATAGCGAATGCTTCGTATGCTGTGAAGAAGACCATGCGGGACAAAGGAATCGGAAAGGCCTTGGTCAAGGACTCGCTGGGCCAGCTTTCCCGCTTCGGCTTCAGGATCCTGCAATTCAACGCTGTGGTTGCTTCCAATACACGAGCGCTCGCACTCTATGAGAGACTCGGTTTTGAGAGGCTGGGGACGATCAGGGGAGGGTTTGCCAAGGATGACGGCAGCTTTGAGGATATTGTGAGCATGGTGTATTACGTAACAGGCTGATGATGAGCATGCAAACCAACGATGAAGAACTGAGAAAAATCGACTTCTCCGACATACCGGAGATGACCGATGCACAGCTGTCCCAGTTGCAGCCTTCGCACGTGCGAAATCAGGCAAAACCTATGCATCGTGAATTGCCCAGGAGCTTGGGTAGGGAAATCGGCTCTACGGAAGGGAATGACTGAGGCCTCTCACTCGCCAATGATCTTAATCAGCACGCGCTTGGTTCGCTTCCCATCGAACTCATAGGAGAAAATTTGCTCCCAGGTACCGAAATCAAGCTTTCCCTTGGTTATTGCCACCACACTCTCTCGTCCCATGATGGTGCGCTTGAGGTGTGCATCGGCATTGTCCTCATATCCGTTGTGCCGATACTGGCTGTACGGTTTTTCCACAGCCAACTTCTCCAGCCACACCTCGTAGTCTTGATGCAGCCCGCTTTCATCGTCATTGATGAAGACGCTTGCGGTAATATTCATGGCATTTATCAATACCAATCCCTCCTGGACGGTGCTTTCTTGGACAGCTTGTTGTACGAGATGCGTTATGTTCACCAAGGCCCTGCGTGAAGGTAGATGGAAAGACAACTCTTTACGAAAACTTTTCATGCTCTATGCTCCTCCGTTCATGATATAGGATAGAGAAGGAACGATAAGTGGTCAAATGATGCGAGTATGAAGCCTGTAAGTATTTATTATATTCCTATATTCACATTAAAAAGCTGTATAAAATTACAAACTATGCAAATTACTTATTGTAATAACTATAGATACCTTGCTTTATTCATTTCTCGGGTTTAGTATGCTTACAGTGGTCTTCTGGAATATATTACAGCATCCATTGGATGTTTCATGGTATAGATGCAAGTTTTTCGTGCACTGTCCCCGTTTTTTCCCAAGGAGGTCCTCATGAGCGATCGACACACCGCGATCCAAGCAATCGTAGCGTCCCATCGTACCGAGCGTGGAGCACTACTTTCCATTCTGGAAGCAGTCCAGCGCAGCAGCGATCACAACTACCTCAGCAAGGAGGAGTTGGTCCTGGTTGCAAAGGAGCTGGAAGTACCCCTTTCGACAGTCTATTCAGTTGCCACCTTCTATGCATTTTTCAATCTTAAACCGCAAGGCGAGCATGTAATCACTGTCTGCAGGGGGACGGCTTGTCATACCCGTGGTTCCAAGCCGTTGCTTCTGCAGGTTCTCAAGCAAATGAACCTTCAGCTTGATGAAGAGGGGACTGCCACCACCGACGATGTACGGTTCACCGTCCACACCGTGGCGTGCTTCGGCCAATGTGCGCTGGCTCCGGTCATTGCCATTGATTCAGTCATCCATTCCCGCGTGACGGAGCAAAAGCTCAGTCAGATGTTGCAATCGCTTCTCGAAGGCAAGGAGGTCTCATGAACAAACTATTGGACAGGCTCCAGCTCGAAGGCGGACAGAGTATGTATCCAAGCCACCCCGGCATCGCAGTAGGGATGGGGACGTGCGGAATCGGAAGTGGTGCCGCACAGGTATACGCTGCATTCAAGGAAGAGAAGGAGAAGCGGAATCTGGCAGTAAGCCTGCGCAGTGTAGGCTGCTTCGGCTGCTGCAGCGAAGAGCCTTTGGTTTCTCTCCAGCTTCCAGGCAAACCCTTGGTGTGGTTGTCCAAGGTAGAGGTTTCCGATGTCCCGCTTATTCTCGATGATCTGGAGCAAGGTACCTATTATAAGCCGAAGGCCTTGTGCAGGATCACCGAATGGGATCACCATCTGGCGTTTCACACCTACGGGGAGGGCTTTGAAGAACTTCCTCATTGGCATGAAGTGCCCTTCTTCCATGCACAAAAGAAATTGGTGCTGCGTGATGCCGGCCTCATCGACCCTGCAAACATTGCAGAGTATGTAGCCGTCGGCGGGTATCGATCGTTGGAGAAAGTCTTGGGAGGAATGAGCAGGAGCGAAGTGCTGGCGGAAGTGAAGGACTCCAAGCTTCGAGGACGCGGAGGGGCGGGCTTCCCCACTGCGCTCAAATGGGAGATGATGGCCAAGGAACCCAGCGAACCGAAGTTCCTCATCTGCAATGCCGATGAAGGCGACCCCGGTGCCTATATGAACCGCAATGAGATGGAAAGCGATCCTCACATGCTTATCGAAGGCATGCTCATCGCAAGCTATGCCACCGGTGCCCAGGAGGGAATCATCTACGTACGCGCCGAATATCCTCTGGCGGTGGAGCGACTTCGCATCGCCATCGACCAAGCCTATCAAGTGGGGCTTCTGGGTAACAATATCCTGGACCGCAAGTTCAGCTTCAACCTCTCTGTTGTGGAAGGGGCGGGCGCGTTTGTCTGCGGTGAGGAAACAGCCCTGATCGCCTCTCTGGAAGGAAATGCGGGAAGAGCGAGGGTAAAGCCTCCTTTCCCCGCCCAAAAAGGGTTCATGGGCCGTCCGACCACCATCAACAACCTGGAGACATGGTGCAACATACCCCTGATCATCGCCAAGGGAAGCGCCTGGTTTGCCAGGATCGGCAAACCCTCCAGTCCGGGAACCAAGGTGTTCTCCCTGGTGGGAAAGGTAAAGAACACCGGCTTGGTCGAACTGCCGCTCGGCGAAAAGCTTACCACCCTTGTCTATGAAGCAGGAGGCGGGCCTGTCAACGCCAACAAGAAGATCAAGGCAGTGCAGAGCGGCGGTCCCTCCGGTGGATGCATCCCCGCACGACTGTTCAACAGCACCATCGATTATGAGAGTCTGGGGGCGCTGGGAGCCATCATGGGATCGGGGGGGATGGTGGTCATGGACAGCGACAACTGCATGGTCGACTCCGCCCGGTATTTCTTGGAATTTACGACCAAGGAGTCCTGCGGGACCTGCACCCCCTGCAGGGAGGGCCTGAGCCAGGCCCTTGGTCTGGTATCGGGGATTTGTGAAGGGAAGGGCAAGGAGGAGGACCTGGAGACACTCAAGGAGCTGGGCCTGCACATCAGCGACACCTCCCTCTGCGGCCTGGGTCAATCGGCGATGAACCCGGTCATCACCACCCTCAACTATTTTCCCGAGGAGTATGAGAGCCATATCAAACGAGGCAAGTGTGAGGCTGGAACCTGTGAAGCCCTGGTGGAGGAGCTTTGCTCCAACTCCTGTCCGCTTGCCATGCGAATCCCCTCATACATCGCACTCTTGAAGGAAGATCGTCTGGTTGAGGCCTTTACCTCCACCTTGGAGGACAATCCCCTGCCGGGCACCTTGGGCCGCATCTGTCACTTCCACTGCCAGATGCGCTGCAGGCGTGACGACTTGGACGGGCCCGTGCATCAGGGAGAGCTGCATCGCTACCTTGCCGATACCCTCTACAAGATGGGCCAGGAGCAGGATGTGTATCAGGCGCTTCTGGACAGAATGCCCACTCAGACCAAGAAACGCATATCGATAGTAGGGGCGGGACCCGCCGGACTGTCTGCGGCCTTCTACCTCAGGAGGCTGGGCCATGAGGTGACTGTCTACGACGAGCACCGGAAGGCTGGAGGCGTGTTGCGCTACGGTATTCCCAACTACCGACTGCCCAAGGAGGTGTTGGAAAAGGAGCTTGAACTTTTCTCTACCCTCGGCGTCAACTTCGCCTTGGGCAAAGCCCTCGGTCGTGATGTACAGCTGACCGCACTGCAAGCCGATAGTGATGCGGTGATTCTCGCCTTGGGCTCCTATCACCATGCAACACTGGATCTACAAGGAAGTGAAGGACCGGGGTACCTGCAGGGTACCGAGGTTCTCAGGCTCCTCAGTGAAGGACAAGAAGCCGATGTGGGAAGCCGGGTGGTGATTCTTGGAGGCGGCAATGTCGCCATCGATGTTGCCCGTTCTCTGTGGAGATTGGGTTGCCAGGTAACCGTAGCCTACCGTCGCGGAAGGGATGAGATGCCTGCCAACCGCAGTGAGATCGAGGAAGCGTTTGCGGAAGGCATTAATTTTGTGTTCGACGTGGCCCCCTCGCAGGTTCTGCGTGATTCCGGGGGACGGATACAGGGTCTTGAAGTGCATCATCTCCAGCTGGGTCCGTATGACCTCAGTGGAAGAAGACAGCGGACGGAGAGTGCACAAAAAAGCGTTCTTGGCTGTGATACGGTAATCGTAGCCATAGGAGAGCGTGTCGATACCCCGTTGCTGACAAGGCTGGGACTTGCCGTTTCCAAGTATGGATACCTTGAGGCAACCCACTACGGCTACAAGACGAACCTTGAGAACGTCTGGGCGATCGGGGATGTCATCACCGGACCCTCGACAGCCGCCCAGGCCATGGGGCAAGGCAAGGAAGTGGCACGCATCATCGACCAAAAGTTGATGGGCATCGACCGCTTTGCAACACTTTTCACCACGTTCAGCTACGATAATACGGTGGGGAAAACGCTCTATGAGGGGAAGGCCATCAATGCGGTGAAACTTGCACCCAAGGATCGCCGGCTCTCGTTTGCCGAGGTGAATCGCGGGTATACCGGCCGACAAGCCCGCATGGAAGCCGCACGGTGTCTGCGCTGCGATATCAAAATTCAGGAGGTGAGCAATGGATGAGCAGATGATCAGCTGTACCATCGATGGGAAAACCGTCACCGTGGAAAGAGGAATCCGCATTCTCGATGCCTGCGAGCGTGCCGGCATCAAGATTCCAACGCTCTGTTACCTCAAGGATGTGAACTCTCACGGCTCCTGCGGCGTGTGCATGGTGGAGGTGGAGGGCGCCAAACGCTTGGTTCGCTCTTGCATGCATACCGTTATGCCGGGCATGGTGATCCATACCCATACCCAACGGGTCCTGCATGCCAGAAAGCTCAATCTTGAATTGGTGTTGGCCAATCATCCGCTTCTCTGTACGTCCTGTGAACGCAATCTCAATTGTGAACTGCAGGCACTGAGTCAGCAGCTGGGCGTCCGCACAAGCCGGTTTCCTCGGACCAAGAAGAAATTCGAGGAGGTTGACGTCACCTCTGCATCCCTCATCCGCGATCCCAATGCCTGCATACTCTGCAATCGCTGTGTACAGGTGTGTGCCACGATGCAGTCGGTCTCTGCCATCCAGATGGTGGGACGCGGACTGAAGACGAAGGTTGCAACCTTCTACGACGAAGGATTGGGCAATTCAGTCTGCACCAATTGCGGACAGTGCTCGCTTGTCTGCCCGACCGCGGCCATTACAGAGAAAAGCCACGTCCAGCAGGTCTTTGATGCACTTGAAGACCCCTCGTTGGTGGTTTTGGTGCAAACCGCACCCGCCATCAGGGTAGGGCTCGGAGAGGCGATGGGCCTGGGAGAGGGAAGCCTGGTGACCGGCCAAATGGTCAGTTCCCTCAGGGCCTTGGGATTCGACAAGGTGTTCGACACCCAGTTTACAGCCGACTTGACCATTATGGAGGAAGCCTACGAGTTGATTCATCGGCTCACCCATCAGGGGCAGCTTCCCATGATAACCAGCTGCTCGCCGGGGTGGATCAAGTTCATCGAAACATTCTACCCCGAGCAGGTAGGTCATCTCTCCTCCTGCAAGTCACCCCAGCAGATGTTCGGAGCCATCGCCAAGACTTTTTATGCCGAGCAGGCAAACCTCGATCCCAGAAAGATACGGGTGGTTTCGATCATGCCCTGCACGGCAAAAAAGTTTGAAGCCGGTCGCAGCGAAATGGACAGCTCCTTTGCGTATTGGAAGGAACGACTCAATCTATCGGAGGAAGAACGCTTCTGTGATGTTGATTGGGCCCTCACCACCCGGGAGCTGGCCAAGATGCTCAAGCAGGCAGGCATAGATTTTGCCGGTTTGGAAGCGTCCGAGTTTGACGATCCCTTGGGAGCTTCCACGGGAGGTGCGGTTATTTTCGCCTCTTCAGGAGGGGTGATGGAAGCCGCCTTGCGGACAGCTGTGGAGAAGTTGACCGGAAATGTACTAAAAGAGGTCGAGTTCGCCCAGCTTCGTGAGCGGAAGGGAATCCGTGAAGCCGCCCTCAAGCTCGGCGAGAGCACGATCAAGGTGGCGGTGGCCAACACCTTGTCCAACGCCAGGGTTCTACTCGACCAGATCAAGGCCGGTACCAGCCCGTATACCTTCATCGAGGTGATGACCTGCCCCGACGGCTGTCTTGGCGGCGGGGGCCAGCCCATTCCAACCACCGCCGATATCCGCCTCAAGCGGGCGCAATCAATTTATGAGGAGGACCGCAACAAGCCGATTCGAAAGTCCCATGAGAACCCGGCAATCCAAGACTTGTATGCCCGTTTTTTGGACCAGCCGTTGTCGCCGATGAGCCACCACCTGCTGCATACAACTTACACCAAGCGGGTGGTGTATCCGCTTGATTGACTTGTGGGAAGGTGCTTGAGAAGAAAGAGTAGATAGAGTACGGAAATGCCGATGATACACAGCAGCAGAAGCGCTTCTCTGCTGCTGTGCTGTACGATTATGGTTCCACCGATATTGAAGAGAATGTGAAACAGCATGCCGGGGATGAGGTTCCGGGTCTTCACAACCAGAAGGGCCAGGACCAGGCCGATGGCGATGGCCCCGGTTATTTGGGCGACAAGCTCGAGCGCTTCGTATCCGCGAAAGATGTTTACGATGTGGCCGAGGCCGAAGGTGATGCCGCTGATGATCACAGCCCGCCGCCTGCCTTTGTCCTGTTCAATGGCCTCAAGCAAATACCCACGGAACAACAGTTCTTCCAGATACCCGACGTTTGCCATCAGCAGTACGGCTATCAGGATGTCTCTAAAACTAAGGGAGGGGTCGACTCCTCCAAGGTAGGCAATGACGACCAAGGCTCCTAGCGGCAGATAATACAAGACTGTTTTTGCTTCGCTTTTGGAAAAGATGTCAAAACCCATAGGTATTCTGGTTTTCGAATAGAAAAAGAGCACTACTGACAAGACGGTCAACAGAAGGCTGGTAGAGAGGTTGGGAATGCCTCCCATGGCATCTCCGATGTTGACGATGATGATGTACAGGGCAATCCACACGAGTGCATGTGCGACGGGTTTTGTTTCCAAACTGCGATTCATAGGTGACTCCTTTTGGTGAAGCAAGGCGACGGGATGCATGAGGGTTTTTATATAGCATACGATATATAACAAGCGTAATGCATTGTATGAATCAGCAGTCGGAAGGTCAATACACAAGGAGGAAAAGCCGTCCAAATTTTTCACTTTGCCGATTGGGATGCTCCTGTGCATATGGTATACTCAGGATTCTGGAGGCAGTATGAGAATTCTGGCATGTGCAGACATCCATATGGGCAGAAAGCCTGTATTGGCGCAATCGGGTCATAGCAGTTGGGATGCCATCATAGAGAAAGCCCTCAGTCTTGCAGTCGATGTGGTTGTACTGGTCGGTGATGTGGTGGAACAGGAAAAAGCCTGGCTTTCGGTGTACGGCCCCTTGCTCAAAGGATTGCAGACGCTCAAGGAAGCGGGTATCAGGGTCATCGGCGTGGGGGGCAATCATGACTGGAATATCTTTCCCCGCCTGGTGCAGGACAGCGATGCCATCACGATCCTCGGCCTCGGCGGCAAATGGGAGAGCCTGGACATCGGGTGTGTCCGATTTCTTGGCTGGTCGTTTCGCTCGAGCCACGAAGAAGCCAATCCTCTGAAAGAGTTCCCAAGCGACCTGCCCAATCCCTCACTCATAAACCTGGGTTTGCTGCATGCCGACTACGGCACCGCTCTTTCTGCCTATGCGCCGGTACAGGAACAAGACCTGCTTCATAGCGGCGTAGACCTCTGGATGCTTGGGCACATCCACAAGAAAGGCAGGGTCGGAGCAGCCAAGGCATACTACTGCGGCTCCCCGTACGCCCTCGATGTGAATGAGATGGGTGGGCATGGCCTCTATCTCTTGGAAACGGAAGAAGACCTGCACTTCAAAGAGCCGCTCTTCATTCCTCTCTGCCCGTATCGGTATGAGACGTGTTGCATAGACGTCAGCGGCATCGCGGATGCCGATGGAATACAGAAACAACTTACCAAGAGCATCCGCCTGTGTATACAGGAGCTCAAGTATGAAGGGACACTCTTTGTGAAGGCTGTCTTCACCGGCACACTCGCTCTTTCTCTCAACCTTGACCAGATCATGCAAAAGGTGGGGGACGACGATGTCTTCTTCATAGAAGAACAAGGTGTTGTCGCCTACCTGCTCGATCGCTATGAGGACCAAACCGAGCTCGCAATCGACTTGCAACAGCTGTCGATGGGAAGCGGGCCCGATGCCCTGCTTGCCAGAAAATTGCTCGATCCGATTCAGTTGGACCGATTGGCGAGGCAGTACCTAAGTCTCGACGAAGAGAGCTGCAACAGCTCGGCGTACAGCAGGCTGGACAGCTCGAGCCTGAGTTTGGAAGAAGCTGCAAACCTGGCCAGGCAAGCCGGCATGCGGCTGTTGCAAGCGATGGTTGTGCAAAAAGAAGGAGAACGATAATGGGGAAACAGCATCAGTTCACTTCGTTCTCGCTCTTTCGTGCACCCGGCTTTCCCAGCCATACCTTCCCGGATTTGCTCTCCCTCCACAGCGGTCTGAATGTCGTCCATGGACCAAACGGAGTAGGCAAGACCACAATGGTTCGGACCATGCGCTGCTTGTTGTTCGCATCCGACTGCCCGAAATACCTGGAAGCAGAGGCTCATTTGGACTCGGGAGGGCAGAAGTGGCATCTGAGCCTGTCACAGGGCAAGCTCGTACAGAAGCGCCTCGATACCGGTGAAGAGACCCGCCTGCCGGGACGAAACGATGAGTATGCGGATGCCTACTGGTTCCCGTTGCACGAGCTTTTGGAAGCTGAAGGCTCGCAGAGTGTATTTCTCCAAGCCATCCAACGAGAGATGCAAGGCGGGATCGACCTTCAGCTTGCACTGCGGCAAGCCAAAGGCATTGCAGCGTTTTCCAACGGAAGAATTGCGCTTGCCAAGAGTGTTGCTGATGCGTATAAAGCTTATGATGAGATTCGAACGGAGTTGCAGGCCAACGTCTCGCTGAAGACCGACATCTCCCATCTTGAGAGTGAGCTGTCTCGTCAGCCTGCCATGCAACAAACCTCTGTTCGATTGAAATTAGTGCAGGCATATCTTGAGACGCTTGATGCGAGACGGGCTCTGCTTGCTGACTTGCAGGGGTATGACAGCAGGCTTGCCCTGCTGAATGAGCATACGCTCAAGGATGCCCATGCATTGCAGGCAGCCTTGGACCAAGCCGATGAAGCGGTGAGACAGCGGCTGGCCGCCATCCAGGTCGACCAAGCGGCTTTGGACAACCTCAACCTCGATCCCGAATTCCTGGATAACCCCAACTTTATACAGGTCGTTACCGCCCGGATCGATGCACTCAAGGAATTTGAAAGCCAGGTACGCTCCCAAGAAAAGGAACTGCAGAGTGCCAAGACTGCTTTGAAGGTGTGCGAAGAGCAACTGTCCTGGCTGGTGAGCCAGCTCCCGGACCAAGGCAATCTGGAACGTATGGTGGCAAAGCTGGCCAAGCTTGCTCATAGTTGCGAACCGCTTCGTTGCAATCTTGCAGCCTCAGAAACCCATGTCCGGCAACTGGGGGAAATGGTCGATGTCGATCTGCAGGAGAAAGAGAAGCTTGAAGCTTTGAAAACAACGCTGCTTCTTTGCATCGAGACGCTTGGCAACGTGAACTCCATGCCGAAAACCAAGCCTCACTCCGGCAAAGTCTTGCTTCTTGGAACAATCGCCCTCTCATTTTTTGGATCGCTGCTATCCATTGCCATTTCTCCGGTGTTCGGCTTGCTCGGAACCTTGGCTGTCGCCCTATTCGGGCTGCTCTTTTTAAGGCACAAACCCAATGAAGAGTACCAGTCCCTTCAAGCTTTGCTGGCTTCCTATCAAGCCCGGCTGGAAAAGCAGCTGGGCTCATTCACTCTTGACTCCTTCGATATAGCGTGTATTGCGGGCTTGCTTCGGAACGTTCTTGCAAGGATGGCCGAACTGGAGCGCATGGAAGGGGAGAATGAGAGGCGAAGAAAGGCCAAACAAACCTATGAGCAGGCCAAAGCCGCATATGAGGTGTGGCTTGACGAATGGGAGGAAGCAAGCAGGACGCTCAACCTTACCCAGGAGCCGGATCTGCAAGGATCCCAGTTCTTTCATCTGTCTCCTCTCCTCAAGGATTGGGTACACGCAGTCAGTGCCCATGATCAGGCTGTTGCAAATGAGCAGCAGGCAAGGGGCCGGCTCCAAGCTGCGGCTTCCGATTTGGCACAGCTGTGCAGGTTGCAGGAGACCGAGGTTGTCGATATTACAGCCGGGGCGCAACAGCTGATACAAACCATCCAAAGTGCATCCAAGCTTCATGACCGCTTGAAAAGCCAAAAGGAGCTGCTTGCACAGGAAGAACAGAGACAGGGCAGATCTGCATCGGATTTGCAGCAGCTGTTTGAACGACTCCGGCTTACCGTCGGAGACTTGCAGAGTCTTGAGAACCTGCAGAGCCAGTATGAAAAGTATCGTGAGCTTGAAGATCAAAAGCGTGTGTATGAGCAATCACTGAATGCATATCAGCCGGAAATAGTTGAGTTTGCTGCAAGCACCACACTGCACGAAGTCTCTGGTATGCTCGCCGATACTCAGGCCGAGCTTGTGCATCTGGAGGATCTGCGTGAAGAATACGGGAGAAAGCGGGAGCGGTATGATTCATTGTGCTCCGATACCAAGTTGGAGGAAGCCCTGCTCAGGTACGAGCAGGCCAAGGAGGCCTTGGAGGCCCAACGAAGAGAGGAAGTGCACCAGCGCATGGTGTACACCCTCTGTGAAGAGGTGAAGCAAGAGTCGGAATCGAAGCATGTGCCGCAGGTGGTCCGCCATGCAAGTTCATGGTTGCTGCGCATCACGGCAAACCGGTTCTCACTGGCCATGGGCAAGGGAACCTTCACTGCCTTGGACACTGCATTGGGCCGAAGTTTCTCCCTGGCGGAGCTCTCAAGCGGTACCCGGGTCCAACTGCTCTTTGCGGTGAGAATGGCTTTCCTGGAGATGCTGGAAAGCGGGGGTGAGTATCATTTCCCCGTCTTCTTTGACGAACTGATGGCCAACAGCGACGACCAGAGGTCTTTGGCGATCGCAGAGGCCATTGTTGAGATTTCCAAGGACCGGCAGGTCTTCTATTGCACCGCACAACTGGATGAGGTGACCAAGCTCAAGGATGTGGCAAAGGGGGAGTTGCAGGTGATCGGGTTGGAGGACGAAAAGCGCAGCTATCGTATCCAGCAAAGTCCCTTCTCCGCGGTGAAGGTGGAGGTAATGCCCCTCATCGAACCGCTTGCAGATTATCAGGAGTATGGCAGGGCTCTGGGGATTTCAGCACCCCTCTTGCATGATCCGATCGGAAGTCTCAGCAGTTGGTACCTGTGCAGCGACAGCCAAGAGTTGCATCACCTCTTGGAACGGGGGTTTTCCCTTGCCGGTCAAGCCGCCCGGGTGGGTGAGCCTTATCAGGATCGCTTTTCCTTGATGGCCCAAGCCCAGGCATTGGCGAGAACCGGCAGGCCGAAGGTCCTTACTGTATACGATGTTGCGGACGAAGCCTTGAAACTGAATCGCAGTGCTGCATACTACGAGAGCCTGCAGGTCTTCCTGCAGGAAGAACGCAGGACAGGAAACGATGTGCTTGCTGCCATCGACGCAAGGGTGGTCAAAGGTTTCAGGGATGCTGCGAGGGATGCTCTTGCCGCCTACTTGTTCGAAAAGGGTTTCGCCACCGATGAGGCTTCCTATCCGATTGCACAGATTCTGAGCAGACTCTGTTTCTCCAATCCCGAGCTGTGTGTGGACAGCGAAAACTACCGGCTTGTACAAAGGTACCTGTTGAGTCTGGATATCGAGAATTAAGGTTCCTTTTTCCTTGACTTTGGCATATACTACGCCCCATGTATCGATCCACCATCCGCGCCTGTTATTTGGGCAACTTCATCGGGGCTTTGACCTGCAACCTTGCCCCGCTTTTGTATGTGACGTTCATGCATGAGTTCGGTATCACCTTCGAGCAGGCTGGAAGGTTGACGTTGCTCAACTTTTTCACCCAGATAGTGGCCGACTTGGCTTTCAGCCGCCCGGTGGACAAATGGGGGGTGAGGCCCTTCATCACCCTGGGCCACTTTCTGGCTTTTATCGGATTCATTTTGTTGGCATCCGCCCCAAAACTATTTCCAGCAAACCCTTACGTCGGCTTGATGGTTGCAACGGTCATCTACTCAATCGGCGGTGGCTTGTTCGAACTCCTCCTCAGTGCAATCGTCCAGGCCATCCCCAATGACTCGAAGGAGAAGGCCATGAGCCTGCTGCACTCCTTCTATGCATGGGGCTTCATCGTCGTCGTTGTCGGGACCACCTTGATGATCAAGGTGCTGGGACGCAGCAACTGGCCGATTCTGGTGCTTATCTGGTCGGTCTTCCCGCTGATCAACTTCTTCATCTTCCTCCGTGTTCCCCTCGCTCCCGCAATCAGTGAGGAAAAGCGTACGAAAATTCGGGAACTGCTCAGCTCGCGTTATTTTCTGTTCGTGATATTGGGAATTGCCGTAGGCGGTGCTACCGAAGTCTCCATGTCGCAGTGGACCAGTGCGTTTGTGGAAGCCTCCTTGGGGCTGCCCAAGGAAGTCGGCGATCTTTTGGGGCTCTGCTTGTTCGCCCTCCTCTTGGGCTCCATCCGTGCTGTCTATGGATCGTGGGGCGACAAATTTCCTCTCTATAAAGCCATGCTTTTCGGCAGTGTGCTCTGCATTGCCTGCTACGTGATTGCCGCATTCAGTCCGTTGCCCGTCATCAGTCTTGTCGCTTGCATTTTTGCAGGGCTCGGCAGCGGTCTCTTGTGGCCGGGTTCGGTCGTCAATGGTGCCAATCGCTTTCCCTATGCAGGCTCTTCTCTCTTTGCATTTCTTGCCGCCGGAGGTGATGCAGGGGCTGCTTTCGGTCCCTGGCTCATAGGCCTGACTGCAGATGTGGCCCCTTCGTTGGTGAAAGTGGCTCCGTGGCTCAAGCATTTGACTTTGGAGGAATCGGCGCTCAGAAGCGGCATGCTCATCGGATCCATCTTCCCCATCCTGATGGTGATTTTCCTTACGAGGATGAAGAAACAGGAGGCAAGGTAGCCCGGTTCTTTACCAAGGCCAACATCTCATCGGCTGACCGGAGCCTGCGGCTGATGTCCCTGGCAAGGTTGAGTATGAGCATGGTGTAGGTCTTCAGGTTTGCCTGGGAAATCTTGTACATGTCCTTGTTTGACAGGGTGATGATTTTGGTTTCCGTCAGGCTGACAACCGAAGCGGCGCAGCTTTGGATGTCGATGAGTTCCATTTCTCCAAACGAGTCTCCCTTATGCAGGGTGGTGATGATTCTGCTCTGCTTTTTGTTTGACTCTGATTGTCGGACGACGGCAACCTCTCCTTCGACGATGAAGTGCACGCTGTTGTTGCTCTGACCCTGTTGAAGGATTGTTGTGTTCTGAGGATAGGTATGCTCTTGTAAATAACTCTTGATCAACAAGAGTTCCTCGTCAGAAAGCCCCCCGAACATGCTGTGTTTGCAGAGAAATTCATTCTCTAATGTGCATTCGCTCATGCCTTATCGTACAGGCGTTGAATTGCATACGCAAGTTTTTTGCCCTCAATTCGTCAATAAAAAGCAAACAAAGGGAGAGCGAGTCAGCCTTTATAGCTTCGTGTACATGTTTTTCATTGGACGTATCGAAAATGGCGGGATACAGTACTCACAGAGTTCTGGCAAATTTACTGATACTGCTGTAGGAGGTCCACCCTGCTTATCTATTCAGTGCAAAACAGCGTACTCGGCATGTCGATCCTGTTGGTTCTCTTATATTTCTTCCTCAAGCAACACGGCAAGCTGGAGCAAGCGGACCGTATGTTTCTCGCCCTTTGGGCAAGCAATTTTGCTTTGCTGGCATTGGAGCTTTGTGTGGATATTTTGGGTATCTACCATCCACGTGCAGAGCTTGCCCCGCTTCTAACCTTGCTTACCTCCCTTTTCTATACCTTGAATGCAGCCCCCGGTGTTTTCTACTTTCTTTTCATCCAGTACATGATTGGAAACCGTGTCAGCAAGCGATTTGTTCTGTTGCTTTTACTGCCTTGCCTGTTCCTGGCAATACTGTCTTTTGCAAGTGCTTGGACTGGCTGGGTTTTTGTCATTGATGACTTGTCACGATACAGCAGGGGGCCGTACTTCTTTCTCACGGTTATCAACAACTATTTGTATCTGCTTTTCGGGCCGGTGTATCTGTTGCACCATCACGACCAACTGCAGAGAAAAATCTACAGTACGCTGTTGGTGTTTCCCTTTCCTGTCGCCATTGCAGGTCTTTTGCAGATACTGTTTTATGGCGTCGAGGTGCTGTGGATCAGTCTCACCATTTCTCTGTTGATTCTCTTCTTCAACGTGGAATCGAATCAGGTCAACCGCGATTATCTGACCGGGTTGTTCAACCGTAGATATTTTCAGAGAATGGCTGATCTTGCCTTCGCCAGAAAAAAGCCTGGAAAAACCCAGTGGGCTTGCCTTTTGGATATCAATGGTTTCAAAGTTATCAATGACACCTATGGTCATGCAAAAGGCGATGCAGCGTTGATTCAATTCGCCCGTTTTCTGGAACAAGTGGTTCCAAAGCATACAATCGTCAGTCGGTATGGGGGCGATGAATTCGCCCTTCTGACCTCGGCTCTGACAGAGAGGGAAGTGCTGCAAATTCTTGCGCGCCTTGAGCAAAAGCTTACCGAATTCAATGCATCGGGACGGATAGCCGATGCCATCACCGTAAGTGTAGGGTGTGCTCCTTTGCTGATGGAAGATTACGAGAATCTCGACGCCTTCCTGCAACAGTTGGACTTGGGTATGTATACGGCAAAGCAGGAGAGCAAAAAACTAGACACTGATGGGCGTTCTGTAGTCTTCCATTTCTGTAAATAACAAACATCTTGATAGAGTTATGATTTTCATGGCAAATTTTAGCTCCATCAGTTGCCGTTTTTTTCCTGTATGAGTATTGTTTACATGTTTACAACAATAAGGATTTACGTATGTCTAAAA
>NZ_DJGW01000007.1:0-4219 GCF_002432845.1 Sphaerochaeta sp. UBA5836 | reverse complement strand
GCTTTCCTTCCTTCTGTCCAGTAGGTTTGTGAAAATTCTGTTTCTTTTGAAAACTCAAGCTGAAAAGCGGGTATCACCTGCCTGCTTCGGAGACAACGTGCATCCTTGTCCTGTCGAGCATTCTGAAACCCTCGGCATGCAGACTCAATGTGTGCAGGCCCGTAAAAAATGAGCGTAGTTTCAGATATCGCCTCAAAGAGAGCGCCTCCGGGCTCTTGGGAGGGAATTGGCTGAGATGATGGTTGAAGAGGGATGCAAGTTGTACATCTACAAATCCTCTGGTTCTTACATACGTATTCGGACGGGCAGTGTAGTAGTAGGCAATTGCCGCCACAGGGGCAGGCTTTGCATCATAGTGCTGCATTATTTCGGTGAGGGGAGCGAAAAACGCCAGCTGGCGCACCGCCTCTCCAACGTTCAGATGATCTTGGTGACATTCACTGATCAGACTGGGATCCGGAGCAAACACTACATCAGGGCTAAAATCTCCAATTGCGTGTGCAAGAGCGTGCAGCAAATCCTTTGTTTCATACCGATTTCCATCCGAAAGACCGAGAAATACAACCTCCGTCACACCTAAAGCCGCGGCTGAAGCCATAGCCTCTTTCTTTCTTATCTCTATCAATGCTTCGCATGTTGTACCTTTGGGGGCATTCTCAAGACCATAGCGGCCGTCCAAAGCAATAACAAACGCAACGGTTTTCCCGCTTTTCACCAATTTGGCTGCAGTAGAGCCCGCCCCGATCTCGATATCATCCGGATGGGGTCCGATGAAAAGGTAACGGTCGTAGCTTTCAAGTTTCCTCATGGGGCTTGCGACACGCAGAATGAACTTCATCACTTTGCTGCTTTCCTTTTCGCCAATTCGGCACAAATCCTGTCATACTCGCCTTCATCCAGACGATATTTTCGTTTGTAAATCAGATAGGAGAGATACATCAAGACCAAGGGCACCACGGTGAAGACTATAAGAAGGCCCTTCGTCTGGCTCTTCTGGACTTCTTGAAGAATCGTATTGATGCTTGAAAGCTTTTCAGCCTCGGTGATCAACTTCCTTGCAGTTTGATTCTCCATATCCGAGATACGGTTGGAAAAACCGGTGACGCCAAAAACCATGTAGGAAACGGAGGTGATGGCTACCACCAACGCGCTTGCAAGCTTGGTGAGGAAAGGCCTGAGTGAAGTGATGATCGCCTCATTTCTCGAACCATATGTATACTCATGGTACTCCACCGTATTTATGATCGAAATCATCATGATGAGGTAGAAACAATACTGGCCGAAATTTGCCAACATGTATCCGATGGTGATGATTATGAACTTAGTCATGGTGGGGCCCATCAAGAGGCCGGCAGAGAGCATGAAAAAGTACCCTACCGCCGATACCATCTGCATGATGGACATCAGCTTCTTTCGGGGGATCTTTTTTGAGATTGCTGGATAAAAGATCATCAGGAATGCCGTAGCAGACATGCCGATTGTGGTAAACAGGGAGTACAAGGCTCCGCTGTATCCAAATTCAAAGTAGATGTATGTCGAGCCTACCCCGCCCAGGACAATGCCGTTGCCAACCTGCTGGATGAGAAAGACCAAGGAAATCCAGAGCAGCTGGTCGTTGCTCACAATGGTCTTGATGATCATTCTTATGCTGATTTTGGTCGGAGGTATTGCCATGTCGCTTCTGTTTTCTTTGACGCCGAAAAGGGTGAAGCTTGCAAACAATGGGGAAATTATGCAGATGGCCAAGGCAACCATGCCGTAGGCGGTCGCCGTATTTCCCCCAATGGCATGAGGCCCGGTTGTAAGCATGGGAATGAGGATGGCCGCAAGAGTTCCCCCGATTCCTGCAAAGAGCGTCGCCCTGGACGTAAACTGGTTGCGCGAGTGTCCATCGGAAGAGAGGGCTGGGACCATGCCCCAATAGGCGATGTCGTTCATGGTATACGTGATGCTGTACATGAAATAGATGCCGCCGAAGAACAAGACGAACGGCCAACCCTGAAGGTTGTTGTTGAAAGCTGCGAACACCACCAAGGAGGTGGAGAGGATTCCCACCAGCAGCCAGGGTTTGAACTTGCCCCATCTTGTCCTGGTGCGTTCGATGATGTTCCCCATGATGGGATCATTCAACGCATCAAAGATCCGCGCTGCGATCATGATTGCGGTGATGGCAGCCAGATGGGAGGAATCGAGCGTTCTGGTGAAGAGAATAAAGGTAAGGATATAATTCGTGAACAGGGTATACACCATATCCCGACCGACGGTTCCAAGCGGATACATCCATAGATTCTTTTTTTCTTGAGTTATCATTGCCATCCTCTTTGTTGACAGTTCAAAAGTATACTATGAAAATGCCTGAATCTGTGAGGAAAGCGTATGCCGTCTTGTATGAGTAAAAAAGAAAGGAAATATCCTAACGCAATCGTTGCTTCCCTGGCAGAAGCCATCCGATAACTACGCAGCTGACAATGCAATAGACGGCCAGGCTGACCACAACAGCTGAAACCGATGCGAGCATTGCCAGAGCAGAGAACACCAAAAGTGCATGAAGGTTGGTGGCAAGGCTTATCAGCGACTGGACTGTAGCCCTTCCCTGCTCTTCGATGCTCAGTTGGATTCGGTTCTCCTGTATCACCGAGGCGGCGGAGAGCAAAAGATAAAAAAGGAAGTAGAAGACAAGGCCTGCGACAGACGGAATGATCTTGCTGGCCAAAAGGAAAAAACCTGCAACCAAGCAGATGGCTCGGCCTGCGTTGAGTATTCTTGAGCTCACTTGCTCGGCAAGGACGGCACCGAAGGCCTGCAACAAGTATCGCCCTCCCACCCAGATACCCACAAAGGCCAGGGGAACCTGATAGGAAACTGCGACCAAGGCATCGTACTCATCCAGCATGTCTGCAAGGGAGATGGGAATGACCAACAAGGCAGCAAAAACAAAGACATCCCTCTTTTTCACCAAGTGCTTGAAGGCTTCCTCGACTATCGCAAAGGAAGGCTGGTTTTGCTTATGCAGATTCACATCCCGAAAACCCAGTGCAACCACAAAGGCAAGCAGGCTGCAAAGCATGGAAAACTGAACCACAACACGATAACCCAACACGTAAGCGAGATACCCTCCGCTGAAACTGGAGAGGGCAACAGCTCCACTGCTTGCAGCCATGGCTCTTCCATAGACTTGCTCAAACCGGCCTTCCTTGCCCTGGCTTTTCAGGCTTTCAAACAACAAAGCCTCTTCGGCACCCGAGGAAAAAGCTTCACTGACTCCCCAGCAGAGGAACCCGAAGGCAAAGAATAGGAAAGAGGGGTTGATCGCCCAGAACAGGAAACAAACCGCCTTGAGCAGACAGGAAAGCAGAATCATGGATTTTCGGCTCCACCGATCGGCAAGCACCCCACTGGGTACTTCCAGAATGACAACCGGAAGCGACCAAAGGGCAAGCAGCAGAGAAACCTGATGAAGAGGCAGGCCTGCTGCTTCAAAGAAAAGGGTATACACGGGATAGATGAGCACGAGGTCCTTTAGACCCCTATAAACAATGAATCTCATTAAAGCGCCCCAAACACTCCTATCTCTTGCAATTGCTCAACGATATTGCTTCGACCGGCCACCCGGCTTGCTCCGAGCTTGATGAACTCCCACTGGCCTTTCCCGGGCCGAAGCCGGTACGGGTCTTGTAAACTCAGCACCTGCACTGATGGCAATCTCGATTGCTTTTCGCTTCAATGTATCGGTGAGGTATCCGGTTTCCAGTATTGTCTTGACGCCGACTCCGTATTCCTTGGCAGTTTCAACAACGCTTCGGATATCGGACTCAACATACGCGTAGTCACCGTCGATGCAAATCTTCATCGCTTCACTGACTTTACCCTCGGTATTGGCCGACCCATGAGGAAAGCCGACTGCAATGAGGATGTCTATACCGGTTCCCTGCATCAAAGTACTGGCGTACTTGGTCCAGGTGGGATAGACGCAAACCGTGGCAAACTTATACTGCTTTGCCGTTTCACAAGCTTTGCGCACTGCTTCCTTGCCAGCATCGATGTAATCAATTTTGGGGAGAATCTGCTTCAGAATGTCAGTGTCTTGTGCGGTAATCATTGGATGACATCTCTTTCTTGTACATACTCCAACCATGGTACCATTCAACCAAGGCAACGTCAAAGAAAGCTCAACAAGACAAAGAAAAAAGAAAGATCCGGCGGCTACCTACTCTCCCAC
>NZ_DJGW01000050.1:0-6590 GCF_002432845.1 Sphaerochaeta sp. UBA5836 | reverse complement strand
ACCAATACAAACCTGTCTGTCCAAGGCCGCCTCTCCCGCAGGTGGCCTTCTCTTTTGTTCTCATAGAAGGAGGGAGCCTTTTGGCTCCCTCGTGTATGATTTCTCTTTTTGCATTGTTACTCGGCAGTAAGCAATCGCTTGCACAGCATCTTCAGGCAGTGGAAGGTTGAGTCTGCAGGGATGAAAGCATAGGACTTGGTTCTCTTCAGAACGATACCCTCCACAATCTGCTCTACCGTGTAGAAATTACCTCCGATGCGGTTGTTGTCATACTGGGAGAAGGCACTGGCATAGTAGAGGCTTCTCGTCTCACCCGGCTTTATCAGCACTGTGGTCTCTGCTCCCAGGAGGGCATCGCTGTTTTGAGCATCCTTGAGGCCGTTGTAGAGATGGTTGGTACCCGATCCGCAGTTCAGTGAATACTGCTGGCTCATCCCACCGCTGTAGAAAGCCCACGGCGTTTCATTTCTCCCGCCCCAGTCAAAAAGGAAGTTGTTGAAGTTGATCGGAAGCATATCCTCTTCCAAAGCTGCAGGACCAGGGAAGAACGTAAAGTACACCATCTGCTGTCGCGGGTTGATGACACTCGTCCAACCCAAGTTGGCTGTCCGGGGAACAACACCGGAGATGAAATCGGTTTTTCCAATCGGAGGCGGGACTTCGGTCAAGTCGACCGTCCCCCCGCTTTTCAGCGGAGCCTTCTTCCAATCGTCAAATTGGACTTCTGCAACGAGACGGGAAGAAGCCCCGATGAGTTGGTCGTCCCTGCCGGTTGCCCAGAGATCGGCACTGGCATTGAGCACGCACCCCGACTCCAGGAACGGGGAACCAAGCTCATTATTCCAGGTTGTATTTGCAATGAGGTCCTCTTGGGCATTGTTGGTGATGAAGAGCGCACTATAATGCACCGGCTGGTTGGGCAACAGCATGTCAATCTTGCGTACCGTCCAACGCGCCTTACGGTTGCGGACCATGCTCATCAGCCACACCCCGCCAAACTCCGGGTCGGTTCCATAGCGCTCCACCATCCAGTAGGAAGACGCAGTGAAGCCGCTTTGCTCCTGGGTACCCTGGTCCGACTCGTAAGCCGGTCCATAGTTGGGAAAGCTGAAGTAGGAACCACTTTTCTGGTAGAGGTAGGGGCTGTTTTTCCAATACTCGGCGTTCTCATCGCTGAAAACCGACGTTCCGGTCCCCCGGTAGTGAGGAATGAGGTGTGCATTGAGCCTGCCGCCCTGAGGGGTGATGGCGCTCAGTTCAAGCACCATGCCGCCTTGGTCTTCAAGCAAGACCCTGATCAAGTCGTTCGACAACACCGTAGCATTGCGGCTCTCCCACAATCTCAGACGACGGATATCCATCTCGTTTCTCCTTATTCATGGTGTTAAAAACCATATAATAACAGTATACTGGTACCAGTAACCGCCGACTTATGCAAGGAGTGCAGATTCATGATTTCCAAGAAAGACAGACTGTTCAACCTTTCGACCAAGCATACCACCTATCTGTTTGCAATAACCGAAACCGGTCATCTTGAGCACCTGTATTACGGGAGGCTCCTTTCCAATCCCACCATCAGTGTCGATGCCCTTGCAGACAAGCGAAGCCTAAACATCGGAACCAGCACCGCCTACGACAGCGACCACCCAACACTGTACCTCACAAACCTCTGTATGGAATATTCTACCATGGGAAAGGGTGACTATCGAGAGTGTTCGGTCAATATTGAATATTCACGGGGTATGCAAACCCTCGACTTCATTGTGAAAAGCTACCGGATCCTTCCCGGAAAGCCCAGAACCTTCAGCGGACTGCCGGAGTCCTACGGGGACAAGAACACCTGCACCACCTTGGAAATCACCCTGAAGGAGACCTGCCTGCCGCTTCGCATGACTCTTACCTACACCATCTTTGAAGACAGTGACGTCATCACCCGAAGGGCGACCATCTACAACGACAGCACCAGCAGCATTCGGATCAAGGGCCTTGCCTCGGCCCAGCTCGACCTCGACGCTGATGACTGGAAGCTGGTCACCTTCGATGGAGCCTGGGCCAGAGAGCGATACATGAACGAGCGGGACCTGCTGCCGGGCATCTACATCAACGACAGCAAAACCGGTGTCTCCAGTGCCGACCACAACCCCTGCATATTCCTCAAGAAGGACGACGGACAGTGCATCGGCATGAATCTCATCTACAGCGGGAACCACCGGGAGCTGGTCGAAGTCTCCCCGTATGGGAAGATCAGGGTGATGACCGGAATCAATCCAGCCACCTTCAGCTGGGAGCTCAGTCCCCAGGACCGGTTCCAGTCCCCTGAAGCGGTACTCACCTACTCCCACCAAGGCATGAACGGAGCAAGTCAAAACTTCCACCACTTCATCAACAACCACATCGTCAGGGGAACCTGGAAAATGCGTGAGCGCCCGGTACTCATCAACAACTGGGAAGCCACGTACTTCAACTTCAACGAGGACAAGCTGCTCAGCCTTGCAAAAGAGAGTGCCGACCTCGGCATCGAGCTCTTCGTCCTCGACGACGGATGGTTCGGCCTGCGCAACGACGACACGACCAGCCTCGGCGATTGGACGGTGAACCCGAAGAAACTCCCTTCGGGGCTTGCAGGACTGAGTTTGGAAGTGCACCGCCTCGGGATGATGTTCGGCCTCTGGGTTGAGCCTGAGATGGTCAGCATCGAGAGCCAGCTCTATAAGAAGCACCCCGATTGGATGATCGCAATCCCCGGCCGCAGGCCGAGTGTCGGACGCAACCAGTACATCCTCGACCTGAGCAGGCAGGATGTTCGGGACTACCTGTTCAAGAGCCTTTCCGAGACCTGGCACCTGGCCGATGTAAACTACATCAAGTGGGACATGAATCGTGTATTCAGCGATATCTACAGCACCAATGCCGAGATTCGCAACCATGGTGAATTCCTCCACCGGTATGTGTTGGGGCTTTACGACCTGCTTGGAAAGCTTACCCAGGCGTTCCCCGATGTTCTCTTCGAATCATGCGCAAGCGGAGGAAACCGCTTCGACCTGGGCATGCTCTGCTATATGAGCCAGACATGGACCAGCGACAATACCGACGCCCTGTGCAGGCTTTACATCCAGGAAGGAACAAGCTGCGGATACCCCCTCTCGACGATGGGCAGCCATGTCAGTTCATCACCCAACCACCAGACGCTCAGAAGAACCGACCTCGAAGCACGGTTCAACGTGGCCGCCTTCGGAGTGCTTGGGTATGAGCTTGATGTCACCAAGCTCAAAAGACAGCAGAAGGAGGCGATCAGGAGCCAAATTGCGTTCTACAAAGCCCATCGGTCACTGCTTCAATATGGGACGTTCACCCGCATCAAGCTGGCAAACAGCCACTCCAACCAAGTGGTTTGGGCTGTTGCCAGCCACGACAAGAGTGAGCTGCTCGTACTCTTCGCCCAGAAACTCAACATGCCCAACCCCGGCTCGGACAAACTGAGGGTGGAAGCTGTTGATGTGAACGCCGTCTATGAGGTGTTCCCCCGCCAGCAGAAGATCGACATCAAGATGTTCGGCGATCTGCTCAACAGGGTGAGTCCTGTTCCCATCACTGAAGGAGGCTTTGCCCAGGATACGATCAGCAAGGCCATCTCTCTGGAAAGTGAAATCGAGCACTACCGTGTCAGCGGTGAGCAGGTAGCCTACGGCGGCATCAAGCTGAACCAGCAGTTTGGCGGCACCGGTTACGATGCCATGACCCGGGTGCTGGGCGACTTCGGCAACAGGATCTACATCTTCAAGAAGATCAACCTAGAAAGCAAGTAGGGTTGCAATCTCCTCATCCGAGACCTCTTTCTGATAGTGGGAACGCACAAAGCCCAAATGGGCGGTGCTTCCCACCAGAATGGCCCCCTTCAGCATGCCGTCCTGCACACAATACGCCTCATAGCGATTTCCGTTCCGATTCTTGTGTGCAGGTCCTTCGATGGAACCCACACTGACCACATCGAGCCCGTCACCCTTGAAACGGGTGAAGAGCACCGGCGTCTGATACGGTTTCTGCTCACCCAGAAGGTTGGAAACAGCAGTCTCGGCCATTGCAAGGGCGACGGGTATGATGCCGGGAACCTGGCCTTCATACTCGGCACAGTCACCGATGGCCAGAATGTCGCTGTCGCTGGTTTGCAGGAATTGGTTGACCACGATACCGCGATTGGTTTTCAGCCCTGCAGCCTTTGCCAAGGTGATCTCAGGCAATACTCCCAAGGAGAGCAAGAGCGTACGACAGGGTACTTCATCCTCTCCCTCTGTCACCAAAGCCCTGATGTGGCCACCCATGTCCACCTTCTGTGCCCGGGTCTTCACTCCTTCCTTGATCACCAATCCCTGTCCTTCCAAGTGCGCCTTGAGGATCGAGGCCCCTTCGGTGTCCAGCTGACGGACGAGAATCCGATCGGCCGCTTCAAGGACGGTTACCTCAAAACCCTTTCTCTTCACCCAGAGGGCGGTTTCCAGCCCAAGCAACCCACCACCCAGGACAACAACCGGGTTTTCGATGGTATCACTGATATTCTGGGCATCACTGAAAGTCCTCAGGGCGCAAGCTCCATCGGTACAGGAGAAAATGTCGAGCATGCGCGACCGGCTGCCGGTGGCGATGACCAATTTATCATAGGGAAAAGCTGCAGCTCCGCTGTAGACCAGTTTTTTGACGGGATCGATGGCTGTAGCTGCACGCTTCTGAAGGTAGGGAGGATCGCTCTTGGCGATCAAATCCTGCAGGGCTTCCTTGTCGCACAGTGCCTGGGGAAGCAGAATCCGGCTGTAAAAGCCCACCGGTTCCTCACTGAAAAGCTGCACGGACACACCCTTTGCTGCAAGCTTTGCAGCAACTGTCGCCCCGGCCACCCCGTTTCCGATTACTATCACATTCATGCTTGGCCTCCCGAACTTCTAGAGGCTAACGCAAGAAGCCCAAGCGTGTCCAGAAAGAATCATAGCAACCCTTGCCAGCAACCGGCGCTTCCCGGTATCATGGACAGAATGGAACAGACTGTCATATATCTGGAAGCAGGAACCGCCTCGCTCCCAACCAATGCAGCGTACCTTGCCCTGTGCCAGCAGGTACGCCGTTCTGTCTTTGTACAAGAACAAGGTGTCAGCGAAGCCATCGATTTCGATGGAAACGATCCTTCATGTGCACACCTGTTGCTCCTCTTCGGCGACGAAGCGGCTGGGACGCTTCGCATCAGGACAACCAGCAAGGGAACCAAGCTCGAGCGGATTGCAATCCTTCGGGAGTACCGCAAGCAGGGTTTGGGAAAGTTGCTGGTACGCTGTGCCTTGGCCTTGGCCGAGGGGCAGGTATACATCCATGCCCAGGTGCAGAGCGAAGGGTTCTACCAACGTCTTGGTTTCGTAGCCGAGGACCAAACAATCTTTTACGAAGCTGACATTCCCCATAAAACCATGATCTGGCCGCACGGAAAAGGAGTTTTGCCTTGTACCATCACAAGACCATCATAATCGCGGGAGCCGGTGTCTTCGGCACGGCCATGGCCGAACGGCTCTCGTGGAATACGACCAACACCGTCATCCTTTGGTCCATCGAGGAGGACGTTGTTGAAGACATCAACAAAAATCATCGGAACACCAAATATTTTCCCACGCACTTTCTGAATACCAGCATCAGGGCCACAAGCGACAAGCAGATCTTCCGTTCGGCCGACTGCATTCTCTTGGTCATCCCCTCGAAGGCGATTGTCCCCTTCACCGAAGAGATCAAAGCCCTGACAAAACCCGATTGCATGGTGATCAACCTGGCAAAGGGAATGAGCGACGACGGTGCCTTCATCACCGAGCAGATTCCCTTCACCCGTACCGCGAGCATGAAGGGTCCGACCTTCGCCATCGAGGTTCTGCACGGCCTTCCCTCCTCCTTCACCTTTGGTGGCAGGAAAGAAGACTACCTGGTGCTCAAGGAGAGCATTCTCAAGGGGACAGGCTTGTACCTGGACTACACCAGCGATATCCGCTCGGTTGAGCTGATGAGCATCCTCAAGAACATGTACGCCATTGCAATCGGGCTGGTCAGTGGAAGATTCAACTCCCCAAACGTCGACTTCCTTGTCTACACCAAGGCAGTCTCTGAGATGAGGAAGTTCCTTGCCCTCTTCGAATGCAGTACCGATACCATCTTCTGCTACTGCGGTATCGGAGACCTCGGGCTTACCAGCCTGAACGACCTGTCACGCAACCGAACCCTCGGCCTGCTCATGGGAAAGGGCTTCTCCATCGACAACAGCGGGACCTCGGCAACCGTCATCGAAGGCAGCAGAACCGTCAAGCTCATGGGAGAAACCACCCGGCAGCAGGGCGTGCAGGATGAGTATCCCCTGGTGCAGGCCCTGTATCGGTTGATGTATGAGGGTGAAAGCATCAACGACTATATGGCAGCGGTGTTTGCCTAAATTCAAGAAGGCCCCATCTCAGTGATGAAATGGGGCCTTGCCATTGAGACCGGCTGGGTCTACAGATGCTTAAGCACGCAGAATATGATCATATGGGAAGGCTCCTGCAACTGTTTGGTCGATAACAATTTCATGGTTG
>NZ_DJGW01000039.1:1108-14011 GCF_002432845.1 Sphaerochaeta sp. UBA5836 | reverse complement strand
AGTCGTTATATCTTCGTCTGGAGCCCGGGCCTTTTTTGGCGAAGGATCCTTTCTTGGCCTTGGACGTGTTGTACTTTCCATGGACCCTGGGAGATCGGTCATCCGAGAAAGTCGGCCGACTCTCATACCGGTCTTCACCGCCATAGGAATCCCTCCCGTAAGGCTGGTAGTCGTCACGGTCGCTTCTATATTTGCGTTCGCCATAGGATGGCCGTCGATCGTCACGGGTTCGGCCGCTGAGGTTTTTGCCATTGGGATTGTCGGGCTTTGCACGGGTGATGATCGGCTTGCCTTCCGGCCCTTGGTCACCGAACGTCTTCAGGATGCGCTCAGCAACCTGAAGCGGGGCGCTGACAAACGAGAACTCGTCGCGAACGGAAACATCCTGGATGTCCCTGTCCTCTGCTCCCACCTGTTCGATGAGGTAATCGACCAGCATCCGCTTGTCAAGTCCGTCTTTCCTGCCTCGAGCGATGAACAGGCGGGTGAACCCGCTTTCCTCCTCGCGTACAGGTCGGTCACCACTTCGATCATCCCGACTGCCACTGATGTGTTGGTACTTGGAAACATCGAGCTGATCTTTGTAGAAGTGGTCCAGAAGGGCTGCCACTACGATTTCAGGCTTTTTGCCGTCGAGCAGCTGTTCGGCGATCGGGAGGAAATGACTGCTTTGCGCATCCTCATCCGAGAGCGCTGAAAGCCGGCTGAGAATTCTTGCACGCTTGATCCTGATGATCTCGCTTGCTTCCGGGACAGACTCGCGCCTGATATCGGTCTTGGAGACTTTCTTGATGAAGGAGAAACGCTTGAACTCACGGGGAGCAACAAAGGTGATCGCAACACCGGTCTTTCCCGCACGCCCGGTTCTTCCTACACGGTGGATGTATGCATCCGGATCTTCGGGCAGGGAGAAGTTGATGACATGGGTGAGATCGGAAATATCAATACCACGTGCAGCCACGTCGGTGGCAACAAGGATGCTGATGCTTCTCTCTCTCATTTTGTGGAGTATCAACTCTCTCTGCTTCTGGGAAAGATCGCCATGCAAAGGTTCAGCATCGTAGCCGCGGTCGATCAACTTCCTGCCGATCTCATCACATTGGATCTTCGTCCGGCAGAAAATGATTCCATAAAAATTCTCTTCCATATCGATGATGCGGGTGAGTGCTTCCAACTTGTCAGACTCTTTCACTTCGACATAAATTTGGTCGGTGAGATTGCTGGTCATCGTGTCCTGCTGAATCTTGACCAAGTGCGGCTCATGCATGAAACGCTCGGCGAGCCTCTGGATCGGCAGCGGCATGGTGGCGGAAAAACAAAGCATGCGCTTTTCAGCTGGAGTCTGCTTCAGTACTTCCTCGATATCATCGATGAAGCCCATGTCGAGCATTTCGTCCGCTTCATCAAGCACCACGAATTTGAGGTGCTCAAGATGCAGCGAACCACGTCGGAGATGGTCGAGAATACGACCGGGGGTTCCGACTACAACATGAACGCCTCTTTTCAGCTTGCGCAATTGCAGTTCCATGGAAGCTCCGCCGTACACAGCGGCGATTTCCAATCGTCGGTCTCCCTTCAGGGAGTTGATCTCTTCTGCGTTTTGTACAGCAAGCTCGCGTGTGGGTGCGAGAATGAGTGCTTGGACCTGATACATTGAAGGGTCTACAATTTCGAGAATGGGAAGCCCGAAAGCGGCAGTTTTTCCGGTTCCGGTCTGTGCCTGGCCAATAACGTCGACCTGGTCCTTAAGGAGCAGGGGTATGCATGCGCTCTGAATCTTGGTAGGTTCTTCGAAGCCTTTCGCTTCAATGGCGGCAATGGTTTGTGCGGACAGCCCTAGGTCCGCAAAGCTTGTTAACTCTGACATGGATCTCCTGAATCATATGTGGTTGGATTATCGGTTGTGAGCCGAGATGAACATAATAAGCCATACCAGTCTATACAAATGAACAAGTTGTTGCAAGACAGAAACATCCCAAAAACCCAAATTCGCCTACCAACGATTATAGACCTGTTCTGCAAAGCCCAGCAGCCTGTCGATCTGCAGTTTTGTGCCATCGTCCAAGGTGCAGGTTCCGCTGAAATATCCGAATACCTGATGTTGGTCGCTCTTGATGATGAGAAAATTTGTGTTCGATGAGCGGTCGACGCATGCTTCAAATACCAAGTCGAGCCGTCCTTGCTCATCTTGCATGGTCCATGGTGCAAGCATGTCCTCTTGATCGAAATGAAAACTGACCTCGCCAAGTTTATGGATGCAATTGTTGTAGAAGATGGCATTCTCGCTTGCCGGCGTTCGATCGGAAAAACCATAGCCGAGGTTCAGCCCAAAGGGTACGTTCTCAAGCAAACCCGAGGCGCTGGCCCAATACCACGTATTCTGGTATGTCCACCTGCCTCTTCCCCAATCCAGTACACCCCAAGCCTCCCCGAGCAAGAGATTCTCTGTTTCCATGCCCCTGCGAATCGTGCCGGTTGCTTTCAGGCAGTTGACTTTTTCGTTGAGATAAAAGGCCTTGCGCTGTTGCTTCCAGCTGGTGGCGATATTGAGGCTCTCTGATGACTCTGCCTGGGTGAGGGTGATGTCATAGTCCAATCCCACCGTTCCATCGGGCAGTACAAGGGTGGGGCAGGCGACCATGATGTGGCGCTGCAGGCCCCGCTTGATGAAAGCGATGCGAAGTTTCTTGTTGGCCCATGAGACTTGGCTGTCCTCGGTGGAGGACGGTGCAAGACCGATGGATCCGCGGGGGAAAAATGTCAGTGCATCGGCCTGGCTGACTTTGGCGGTATTGAAGTCGACATAGCTGAGGGCAAAGAGTGCTGCATACCCCAAGTCGCTGATTGTAGCTGTTACTGCATACCCTTGTTGTTGGTTGATTATTGCATAGTAGTCCCACTCCTTGATCTTGAGTGCACCACCTTTTATCTTGCTACGTTCATAGTTCCAGTAGGGATGGCGGGCCCATCCTTCCTGGATGATGCGGCCCTTTGCATCGAGCAAATCCTGTGCCTGGGTGATTTCAGTCTGCATACCTTCTCCTCCTTATCCCTTGATTCTACAAATTCCAATCATCAACTGTATAGGTGGCGATCTCGTAGGGACGGCCATCAGCGAACAAGGTGATGGTCTTGAGCCCTTTGCTGTGAAACCTGGAGCCGTAAGATCCGTAGCTGGCGCTTCTTCCGTAGTGAAGGTCGATGCCTTCCCAGCTGCCGAAGAAATCGTTGAGGTGGTTATGGCCGCTGAACACAGCCACCGTGTTCATTTTCTCCTGCATTGCAGCAAACAGACCGGTATTTTCCAATGGCGCATTGATTGTCTTATCCAGCTTGACTCCGATAGCATCTCCGCTCTCCCAAAGAAGCCTGAATTCCGGTAAAGGAATGTGGATGAAGGTATACAGAGGCACTTGCCTCAATCCATCCTCCACCCAGCGATACCAGGCAATCTGGGAGGGATAGATGTAGTCGGGGGCGATGACGCCCCCTTCATAGATTCGGCTGTCATGGGAGTCGAGCAACATGATCGCTTGCATTGGTTGCCCGTCCTTGGTAAGGACTATAGGATAATTGCTGTTGCCGGCAACCCAACTCTCACCCTGGGAGAAGATGGCGGTAGGGTAGGCATCCAGCAAATTAGCCAAGGTGGGTTTGTCATGGGCGTACTGGCCGTCGTGGTTGCCGAAACTCAGTGCCCAAAATCGGTTGTGCTGTTGCATGAAATCGGCGAATTCGGTAAGCATTTTCAAGCTGTCGAAGCTGAAGAGGAGGTCTCCACTTATGACCGTCAGGTCGGGATTTGTCTCCTCGAACGCTTTTTCAAGTAAACCATATATTTTTTTTCGATTTGAGAAAGGACCCCTTCGCAGGTGGAAGTCGGTTCCCCAGAGTATGGAGAAGGATTCATTTGTATAGGGCATGGTGAAGGCTTTTTGCTCTTGGATGGCTTGGTCAAGATTGAACGGGTGCTCCGGCACAACAAAGAGTTCGGTATGCTGGTCAAAGTCCTGATATATTCTGGTGTTGGTCAGAGCGTCAATGACCAGATAGGTGGCAATTCCTGTTGCTATGAGCAAGACTGCCAAGGAGATGAGTACTGTTTTGAGAATCCTGCCGGTTGTTGGTTTCATACAGCCTGTAGCCTAGCATGGAACAGCCTGCAATTCCATATGAAAAAGCCGGCACGAATGCCGGCTATCACAATTGACGCATGAATGCTCTTTCTGTTACTGGCCAAGCACCACAGTCAGGAAGGTTGTCAAAAAGTTATCCTCGAAGGCATCGGAGGTATACAAGGCCTGAGAGAAATCCTGCTGGTTCTGACTTCCGCTGTAATAGTCATAGAACATCGAGAGGTAGCTGGCCATTCCTTCATCCTGGGTATCCTCCCCAACTTCGAGCAGCAGGTAGGAAGAGCCGACCTTGATAGGGTCCAAGATGGTGTTGGGCTGGGCGGTATAGAGCTCTTTGGCGACATCGCCGGTGGCGGCACTGCGAAGCAGACCTGCGGGGTCGGTATAGGTGAAGTCACTCATGTAGCTGCTCTTGCCTGCGTTGTAGGGAGTCGAACCTACTTCAACAACTTCCAGATTATTCTGAAGGGCCAGCTCATCAAGGCCTTCAGCCTTGGCTTTCTCGGCCCAGTCCTTTGCAAGGTCTGAGAGATAGGTGTCGATCAAAGCGGAGTCGTTGACTGCAAGGTATGCCTTCACCGAAGCAAGCGTAGAATCGCTGGCATAGTCGCTTTCCACTGGAGCACTGTTGATCTTGTACAGCGAGAACGAACCGTTTGCCTCGAACGGGCCAAGAACGTCTCCCTCCTTGGCACTGAGCAGGGCCAAAGCCTCCTCGGCGTTCTTGAAATTGGAGAGAATACCGTAGTAGTACAGTTGACCAACCCTTCCCTCCGCGGCTGCATAACCGTCCAGGCTGTTTGCAACTGCTGCTGCCTCGAACGTGGTCTGTCCGCTGGTGATGGATTCATACAAATTCTTGGCCTGCTCTGCTGTCTCTACGGAGATGATGCTCAGATCCATGGTGTAGAAGAGCTGCTTGTTCTGCAGGGCGTACTGGGAGGCCAATTCATTTGGATACTGGTTCTGGTTAACTACAAGATACCGGAAAGTTCTTCCCTTACTGGCCATCGCTGCAATATATTCAGCCTCGGCGCTGGAGGAAAGAACGGTTCCTACATCGTCGACTACAATCTGGTAGGGAAGCGAACGGCGGATGGATTTCTCTACGCTTGCCTTGGTCTCGGCACTGGCATTCTGATAGGTGGCCACATCAAACTTGCCGTCCTTGTTGTAGGCTCCGCTGTTGATGATTGCCCTATTGACTACTTCATCGGCGGCAATGATGCCAGCCTTGGTGGCCAATTCGTTGATTGCGGTGAAGATCACCGTGCTGTCGTAGGCACTTTTCCAAATCTGGTAGAGAGCCTGGGTCTGGTCCATTCCGCTTGATTTATACTGATCGGCATAGTTCTGGACCTGGTCATAGAAGTAGTTGCCGTAGGCGTACTTGATCTCCTGCTTGCCGTACTTGCCGAAAACGATGCCATCACTCGTACTTTTACCGACAAAGGCTTGAATTGCGGGAGCCAACACAAAGGAGATGGCGATGAGAATCAGGATTAGCATACCCAGAACCCAGCCGATGGTGATCTTGCGTTTTGGTTTGAGTGCGGCTTCTTTTTTGCCCTCAACAACTACTGTGTTCTTTTTTGCTTTACCGATGGTGAGCTCTTTTGCCTCACCCTCGGGCTTCTTTCCATTTGTGTCGTCGTTTGCAGACATGATAAACCTCTTTCTGTGGAGCATTTTCCGCATGAGCGGACAGTCTTATGAAAAATAGCATTTCACCTAGCTACTGTCAATGAATTGCTGTATAAAAGCAAAAACGCCTGTTTTTGTTTCGTATTGACATTCAAAGGGCCAATAGGTATATTGAACTCCGGCTGTGAAGCTGACGGGTAGTAGCGCAGGGGCTAGCGCACTTGGTTCGGGACCAAGGGGTCGGAGGTTCAAATCCTCTCTGCCCGAGTAGGGAATTCATGATAACTCCTTGTTTCGTAATGGAAATAAGGAGTTTTCAATTTTATAGGAGCACTCGATGTACACCACCTTGGCCTTGGATTTGGACGGTACTCTCACCACCAGCACCAAAGAGATTACGGTGCGTACGAAAGAAGCGGTGCAACGTGCTCACGACAAGGGCGTTCACATCGTTCTTGCCAGCGGACGACCTGTGTTGGGTATTGTTCCTGTCGCCCGGAGGCTTGGCCTGCTGGGTGAGGATGCAACCATTCTCGCCTACAATGGAGGACAGCTGGTATCCACGCGCAATCTCGAGGTGATCCGGGAGAGAACCGTGGATTTGAACACCATCCATACTTGTTTCACCTACGCCAAGGAGCACCGACTTGCCGCACTCAGCTATGATGAGCAAGGAGTCATAACCGAGATGCCCGACGACCCGTATGTGGGCTTGGAAGCCTATAATAACGCCATTCCCATCAGGAAGGTCGACGATCTCATTGCAGAAGTCCGGCATCCGATGCCCAAGGTCATGATCGTGGGAGAGCCGGCAAGACTGCTTGCAGCCAAAGAAGCGTTGACGGGATTGGTCGGCGACCATGCTGACCTGGGGTTCAGCGATCCCTTCTTCATGGAGATTACGGCACAAGGAGTGCAGAAAGCATCGAGCCTAGTTACGCTGCTCTCCCTCTTGGGTCATACAGAGCAAGATCTCATGGTCATCGGGGACGGCCTCAATGATGTGCCGATGTTCGGCATTGCAGGTCTTGCCGTTGCCATGGATAATGCAAGCGACGAGGTCAAGGCGCATGCCCACACCACTACCGCATCAAACAACGAGGATGGTGCAGCAAAGGCCATAGAATGCCATATTCTTTCCCAATAGGGCAAAAACTCTTCATTCACAATACTTTTTGTTGTGGTAGAATACCAATTACATGTATCACGGACCAACCATAAGGAGGGTAATCCATGAAAAAAGTAACTTTGCTGGTAATCGTATTGGTTATGGCAACCACGCTCTTCGCCCAAGGCGGCAAGGAAGTTGAGGCTGCCGACAGCAGGCCGACCATTCGCCTGCTCACGGACGCAACAGGAATCGATGACAAGTCCTTCAACGCAGCTGCGTGGAGAGGCATCGTCCAATACTATGGCGATACCGTGGAGAATGCTGCCAACCGCGGCAAGCTCTATGATGTAGTGACTGCACAGACTCAGGACATGTACATCCCGAACCTCAGACAGGCCTCCGATGAAGGGTATGACCTGATCATGGTCACCGGTTTCACCTGGGCTGACGCCCTGAGCGAAGTAGCTCCCCAGTATCCGGATCAGAAGTACACCATCGTAGACGTGGACTGGGTGGGACTGCCGAATGTCTTGGAGTTCATCTACTCGGAGGAGCAGGGCTCCTACCTCGTAGGGTTGGCAGCTGCGCTGCAGGCCAAGGAAGATGGAATCCAGAACCCGAAGTTCGGATTCATCGGCGGAGTTCCCGGAGCAACCATCACCAAGTTCGAGATGGGCTACGTCCAGGGCATTCGTTCGGTATTCCCCAATGCTCAGATATTTGACTACTATGCCAACGACTGGGGCAAGCCCGAACTTGCGAAAGCACAGGCGAAGAACTGGTACGATATGGGTGTCTACTGCATCTTCAGCGCAGCCGGTGGAACCGGAAACGGCACCATTGCACAGGCAAAGGAATATCGTATGCAGGGCAAGAACGTCTGGGCGATCGGTGTAGACAGCGACCAATATGCCGATGGCATCTACGCCGGAACAAAGAGCGCCGTCCTGACGTCCATGATCAAGAGGGTGGAAAACTCTTCTTTGATGGTCCTCAAGGCTGTTGCAGATGGATCTTTCACCGGCGGGGTGGTCCAGATGGGCATGGCCGACGATGGTGTAGGCTACTCAACGGCAAATCCCGAACTCAGTGCAAACGTGATCAAGCAGGTTGATGCAGCAAAGGCTGATATCATCAGCGGCAGGATCAAACTCTACAAGACGTATCGTGAGGCCCTCGCAGCAGGTGCTGCCCCCGCAGGGCTCGCAGCTCTCGACGACTGAGCAATCCACTGCCGGCAGGAGACTGCCGGCTCTCTCCCTGGTCATTCGGTGTAGTGGTCAGAGAAAGAGCTTTGGAATGAGGAGCCGATGGTGAGTGAATACGCAATAGAAATGATGAATATCACCAAAACATTTCCCGGTGTGGTGGCAAACGATAAGGTGAAACTGCAGGTAAGACATCAGGAAATTCATGCATTGCTTGGTGAAAACGGGGCTGGAAAATCGACCTTGATGTCCATCCTGTTTGGATCATACAGTGCAGACAGCGGCTTGATCCTGCTCGATGGCAGGCCTGTTGAGATCAAGAACCCCAATGTGGCTACCGCTCTGGGGATCGGAATGGTCCATCAGCACTTCAAACTGGTGCAGAACTATACCGTAACCGAGAATATCGTCTTGGGTATGGAGCCGACGAAAGGCAGGTTGCTCGATATGAAAAGCGCCCGCGAGCATGTCGCCCGACTGAGCAGCCAGTACGCCCTGAAAGTCGATCCGGACTCATTGGTCGAGGACATCACCGTCGGGCAGCAACAGCGTGTGGAAATTCTCAAAACACTCTATCGCAATGCGAATATCATTATTTTCGATGAGCCTACCGCCGTCTTGACTCCGCAGGAAATCGATGAGTTGATGGACATTCTCAAGAAACTTCGTTCGGAAGGAAAAACCATAGTATTGATAACCCACAAGCTTAAGGAGATAAAGGAAGTCGCAGACCGTTGCACCGTCCTTCGACGCGGCCGGTGTATCGGGACGGTCGAGGTAAAGGATGTCAGTGAGCAGGATCTTGCAGAAATGATGGTAGGCCGAGCGGTGAAATTCGAGATTGAGAAACCCGAGCAGCAGCCGGGCAGGGTGATGTTGAGCCTGAAAAACCTTCAGGTCGCCGATCAAAACGGCACGATGCGGGTCAAGGATGTAAGCCTCGATGTCCACGAGGGTGAAATCGTCGGAATTGCCGGTGTCGACGGCAATGGTCAAAGCGAGCTTCTGGGTGCCATCACCGGTTTGTTGCCGATTGCCGCCGGTTCGGTGTTGCTTGACGGCAAACCCATTGAGAACCTCTCCATCCGCCAGAGGATCGAAGAGGGGCTTGGGTATATCCCCGAAGATCGAAAAAAGTATGGAGTGGTTGGTGAGTTCACCATAGCCGAGAACACCGCCCTCAAGAACTACTACCGGGATGCGTACCGAAAACGGATGGGCATCCTCGATTATGAAGCAATGAACCAGGAGGCTGAGAACCTCATCAAGCAATTCGACATCCGCAGCGCCGAGGGAGCGAAGACCACTGCGGGAAGCCTGTCAGGGGGAAACCAGCAAAAGGTCGTCGTTGCCAGGGAGATTTCCCTCTCCCCGAAGGTCCTGGTGGTGGCACAGCCCACCCGGGGATTGGACGTCGGAGCGATTGAGTACATCCGAAAGCGGATCATCGCCGAGCGAGAGAAGGGCAGGGCCATCCTGCTGGTCTCCTTCGAGCTTGATGAGATCATGAATCTTTGCGACCGCATTGCAACCATCAGCAAAGGGCGTATTGTGGCAGTAAACAAACAGAACGAGGTCACCGAATATGACATCGGCTTGATGATGGCCGGGTCGAAGAAGGAGGCGCTTTGATGAAACCGTCTCGTCAAAAGCTCATCCAATCGGATGGGGCCGTCTCGGTTCTGGTTGTCGTGTTGGGTTTTCTCGTAGGCACCGTATTGGTCGCCCTGGTGGGAAAGAACCCCTTGAACATGTACAAGGCGCTTTTCCAAGCGCTGAGCGGGTACAATATCGACAACGGACGGATGAATGTCCGGTACATCGCCGAGACGCTCAACTACTCGGTTCCCTTCATTCTCTGCGGACTTTCCATGGGGTTTGCCAAGCGCGTCGGGCTGTTCAACATCGGTGGTGAAGGCCAGTACATCATGGGCATGACCATGGCCCAGGCGATTGCACTGCTTGGACCCCGGATTCCCGTACTGCATTGGATGCTCGCCATGCTCGGGGCAATTGTCATCGGTTCACTGTGGGGCGGCATGGTAGGCCTTCTGAAGGCAAAGTACGAGGTGAGCGAGGTGGTCTCCACCATCATGCTCAACTATGTTGCCCTGTACCTGAGCCGGATCATCTGTCTGCAACTGCCTGGAGCCACCACCTACAAGACGGCGAACTTTCCCGAGACTGCCTTGATCGGCAATGCATTCTTTCAGAAAATCACCAACAACTCACTGTTGAACAACGGCATTTTCATGATGGCCGGCTCAGTATTGGTCTATTGGTTCATCATGGAGAAGACCAGTCTCGGGTACGGCATGAGGGCCACCGGCTTCAACAAGGATGCCGCAAGGGCCAGCGGTATTCCCGTAATCAAATCCATCTCGATATCCATGGCCATCAGCGGTGCGTTCGCAGGACTTGCCGGCGGTATCGTCGCCCTTGGATCCTTCAAGTACGGGCGGGTGCTTTCAGGGATGGACAACTATGGATTCGACGGTATAGCCGTCGCTCTGGTAGGCAACTGTACGGCACTGGGCACGACGCTGGCCGGCTTGCTCTTCGGACTGCTCAAGAATGCACAGGCTTTGATGCAGAGCAAGCAGATACCCAAGGAAATCACCTTCATCATCCAAGGTCTCATAGTCATTTTCATCGCCCTTCGTTCGGCACTCAAGCTCTATCAGGAGTACTTGGACAAGAAACAGCTGCAGAAGGAGGTAGGAGTCAAATGAGTATGATATGGGGAATGCTTCCTTCAGTCCTGATGATTGTAGCTCCGATTCTCATCACCGCAATCGGTGGTATGATTTGTGAAAAATCCGGTGTTGTAAATATCGCTCTCGAAGGCCTGATGGCCATTGGCGCCTGCACGGCAGCAGCAGCCCATGTGTTGATGGAGGGTTCGGGTATGAACCACACCCTCTCCCTCTTCCTGGCTTTGACGTTGGGGTTCGTCTTCGGCGGCCTCTTCTCGCTGGTGCATGCACTGGCTGCCATCAACCTGAATGCCGACCAGACCATCAGCGGGACGGGCATCAACCTGCTGGCAAACGGGGTGACCATCTTTGCCAGCCAGATCCTCTTCAATGCCGACCGCACCCGTGAGTTCCGCATGGGGATGCAAACCGATGCCTTGGGGATCTATCCTACGGCGTATATCGCCATCGCGGTAGTAGTCCTGTCCTGGTTCATCCTCTACAAGATTCCCTTCGGTGTACACCTCAGAGCCTGCGGGGAGCATCCGGGAGCTGCTGAGAGCGTAGGCATCAATGTGAAGAAGATGCGGTACTTCGCTGTTGTGGCCAGTGGAGTCCTGGCAGGTCTTGCAGGTGGATGCGTGGTGCTCACCCAGACCATCCAGTACACCTCCAATACCATCAACGGCCGCGGCTTCATTGCCCTTGCCGCAGTTTCCTTCGGACGGTGGAAACCGCTGGGAGTCACCGGAGCTGCATTCTTGTTCGGCACCGCCCAAGCGTTTGCCATCATCGCCAACAATATTCCCGCCCTCAGGGTTCTTCCCACCGAGGTATTCAATATCCTTCCCTATGTGGTAACCCTTGCAGCACTCGTTCTCTTCAGCGGCAAGAACTACGCACCGAGTGCAGCCGGAAAGGCGTATGAGAAGGGGGCAAGCTGATGACACCGCATAATCGCGCAGACAAAGCCGACATAGCCCCTGTCGTTCTTGCTCCCGGCGATCCGATTCGTGCCAAGCTGGTAGCCGAGCAGTTCTTGCAGGAAGCCAGCCTTGTCACCGACGTTCGCAATGTATTGGGCTATACCGGTTTGTTCAAGGGACAGAGAATCTCGGTGATGGCAACCGGCATGGGCGGACCTTCGATCGGGATTTACAGCTATGAACTTTTTACAACCTATGATGTGAAGGCGATCATCCGCATCGGTACCTGTGGAGGTCTACAGAAGCAACTCGGGGTTGGTGATCTGGTCTGTGCCATGACGGCGAGTACCGATTCTGCCTGGGCTCATCAGTACAACCTCAAAGGCACGCTCAGTCCCTGTTGTGACAGTGCATTACTGTTTAGGGCTGTTGAACAGGCGCACCTGCTCGGTTTCCCCTGCCATGCCGGCATGGTGCTCTCCAGCGACCTGTTCTCCTCCTATAATGCATTGGGACAGGAGAGTTGGAAGGCATGGGCCCGTATGGGTGCTCTTGCCCAGGATATGGAAACCTATGCCCTGTATGCAACAGCGGCATGGACGCAGAGGCGGGCCCTCTCGATTCTCACCATGACCGACAGCTGTGTCACCGGTGAGGGCTTCGGTCCTGAGATGCGAATCAAAGGCCTGTATCCGATGATTGAAGTTGCCCTGAAGGTTGCGTTGGAGGTGTAACAATGGAATTTCTCCATGCCATGCAGCATCGATTTGCCTGCAAGCTGTACGACCGAAAGCGGATGCTCGACGACAGTGAAATCCAGAAGATCTTGGAATACGGCAGGCTTACCCCCACTTCATTCGGCCTTGAGCTGTGGTCGTTTCATGTTGTGAAAGGACCAGAGGCGAAAGAAGCCCTGTTTCATGCCTGCTTCGACCAGGAGTCGGTCAGAACCAGTGCAATGACCGTTGCTGTGCTGGTCCGCACATCGCCTTTCGCCAATCCTGACGGCGATTTGGTACACAGCCGCGGCAAGCGGTTTCCCGATCCCTTGCAAGTCTTCATCGACGACTACCGACCCTATTACGACTTCCTCAAGGCAGAGGGCAGGCTGGATTGCTGGCTGAGAAGCCAAGGGTATCTGGCCATTGCAAACATGATGACGGGAGCCGCCGCCCTGGGCAT
>NZ_DJGW01000039.1:0-1040 GCF_002432845.1 Sphaerochaeta sp. UBA5836 | reverse complement strand
GTGAAACCTGAGCAATGGCAGGTCTCATTGCTTGCAACCTTCGGCTACCCGGCAGAAGACGAGCGGCCGAAGATTCGCGAGAGTCTGGAAAATCTGGTAAGCTTCCACTAAGGCAGGTTGGCCAGAGAGCGGTCCACCAAGGTCCAGAACCAGGGGATGTCGATGTTCTTGGCAACCAAGACACCGCCATCGGAATTGGTGGATGTCTTGGTTGTTTTACCGTACGTTTGTCCCGGATTTGTATCCACTTCAACCCTGCAATACTCGGTTTCCACCTTCGAAGGATCGACCAGATATGCGACGCACAAGGGGTCGTGCATCTGCGGCTGCCCCTGCCCGCGCTTGGTATAGTTGGCGGTATAGCTCTCCATGCAGGAGCAGAAGACGGCGGTACTGCGCCCTTTTCGGCGTTGAAAGTCGGCAAGCCGAGCGGGGCTGAGGGTGACACGGCGGGTGCAATCCAAAGGAAAGAGCACCAGCTTCGCCCCAGATGAGAAGACCAAACTCGCAGCTTCAGGGTCGGCGAAGGTGTTGAACTCGGCATGCTCGGTCACATTGCCTTGGCTGAACGAGCCTCCCATGACCACGATCTGCTTGCAAAGCAAAGCCACTGCAGGGTCCTTGCGAAACGCAAGGGCCAAATCGGTCAACGGCCCCACGCTGACGATGCTGATCTGGTGGGGCATGGCTTTCACCAACCTGATGAGCGCATCAATGCCGTCTTCCTCTTGGGCCCGCTGGAACTTTCTGGGAGCAAACACCGGGCCGTCCAGCCCCGATTTCCCATGGAAATCACCGGCTTGTACGGGTTTGCGTACCAACGGCTTGTCGGCTCCCTTGTAGACCGGACACCGGATCCCTGCCGTTTCCAAAATATTTAGTGTGTTCTCAAGGGTTTTCTCCAGTCCTACATTGCCTGCAGTTGCAATGACCGCCTCAATGGTGAGCTCCTGCAAGCCTGCAGCAAGAAACAAGGCGACTGCATCGTCCAATCCTGTATCGACATCCAAGATAATTCGTTCCATCTAATCCCTCTTTGG
>NZ_DJGW01000027.1:0-5236 GCF_002432845.1 Sphaerochaeta sp. UBA5836 | reverse complement strand
TGAGCAGTTTCGTCCTGTTCGCCTTCAGTGACCAATGCATCATAGAGACTCTCATCAAACTGGAAATCAGCATCCGTAACGAAGCTTTCGTCAAACTGCTCGAAGCTGAAATCACTCTCGTCGAACGGCGGGAAAATGATGTTCCAGAAAACCTCTTCACTGATGCGATCGACAACATCCAGAGTCACCTCGGCATCATATCCTGTGGCGAGTTCTGTACCAAATACATCCTCTTGTTCTTCAAGCTGCTCGCCGGTAAAGACATCCTTCACGATGATTCTCTCAACAAATGCAGGGTCGGCAACCCAGAAATCCTCGAGAAGAAGAACACGGTCCAAGCCCAGCTTGTCCGCCTCGATCTCAGGAACTGTGAACCGCACCGCGTACCACAGATCCCCTACCTGCAGATCAAACAGATAGGTTCCACTCTTGACTTCGCTGAGAATGAACCTCCCCTCCTGATCGGTGAAGAGGTACAAGGCATCGTCGCGGATGAGATTCTCATTGCCTGCCTCATCAAGTACAACCTTGTAGACGGGGGATGAATACTGCATATACGGGCTCGAGTCGGTCATCAACAAAACGGCACTGACGGTGAAAGAAGGCTCGACATCGAGTTTTGCAACAAAGGACTGCCGGCTTCTGGGCGTTATCTCATAGACGAAGGAGGAACCGGCTGAATACTCGGTTGCTCCGCTTGAGAAAACAACCACACTGTTCTTCACATTGGTGGAGATATTGTTGTACAACGCACTGCCCAGCGGTCTTGGCAGGTATGAGGGGGCACTATCGAGACTGCGGGCTACCGATACCTCGCTCTTTTTCAACTCGCCGACCGGTTTGACAAGTAAAAAGGATTCATTGACCGACTTGCCTATTGCAAAGGCTCCACCAGCATAGGCAAACGAGGTGTTGGCAGTAAAGGTGGTGGACATATTTTGATAGGAGTTGGAGATTTGCTGCCTGAGGGAGAATGAACTGAGATTTCCGCTGTGCGACCATGAACCGACCAAGGAATGATTCTTCGGGTCGGTGAACTTGAATGAACTCAGTGAAAGGTTGAGGCTGTCGTTTCCTGACGGTCTCCAACTCAACCCGGCGGAGCTGGTAGTCGTTCCATCGAAGAAGGGGGTACCACTTTGGATGCTGGTCGATGAGTTGGCACTGAGTTTGGGGCTGAAGGAGTAGCTGCCGCTGATTTGGGCGGTGACTGAAGGTTTGAGCGGATCGGTACTGCTTCCGTTTGCTGTGAGGGAACCACTGAGGGAGAAGCCCTTGAAGGGGGAGAATCCGGAGGCGAATGAGAGGCTCCAGCCAGGGTTTGCAGCAGCCGTGTCAAAAATTACATTGTTGGAAAGCGTATACCGGATTTTCTCAGTCAGACTGCCGGAGTAGGCAAGAGAGAGCGTCGAAACTGAGGAGAATGGTGCAGCAGAGGTAGGACGTGCAGGTATGCTGTGATTCAGCGTAGCGCTGAGGGTACCAAGCCAGCTATCCGGTGCACCGCTGAGCCTGTGACTCAAGCTTCCAGCAAAAGAAGGCGTATAGTTGCTTGCATCAAGGCCAAGGGTGAGCTGGATTTGCGAGGTGCCCAACAAGGTGGCCACCACCCCATTGACCGTCCCCCTGAATATTCCAGGACTGAATGCAATGTCGGTGGTGAGGGTGAATGTATCGGTCAAACCGGTCTGCTGATAATAGGTTGCAGTAAATTTGTCCAGGTAATATGAGAGGTATTGGTTGTCAAACCATGGCAGATTGATCAACGCCCCTGCACTTGTGCTCTTTACCTTGGGGACACTGAATCCAAAGCCGTAGAGACTGTCGCCCTTGCCAAGGAGGCGGTAGTCGTAGCCCATATCGACGTATTCAACCTTTTCTTCACCAGAATTTTTCAATTTGATGACAATCTTGATCTTGTTTGCTCCTTGTGCGAAAACAAAATCCTTGAGCCTGTAGGTACCTGGTTGGAAGTCCCGCGGCCCGAACACTGACACTTCATTGATGAAAATTTCCACCGTTGAAGGTTCTACCAAGACTATGCGATACTCGAACTGGTTGCCTTTGGCGCTTCCTGTACCATATGCATAGTTTTTTTCGAAGGTGAATCCGAAATTGGAATTGGCGCCGGTAACCGAGCTGAGGTTGGACCCCACGTTGCCGAAGCTGAACCGATGGTTCGATTCAACAAAGTCATAGAAGCCGTTCCAGCTTCCGGGATTGAAAACTGGAGCTTTCGACGAGAACGAGAAATAGAAGTTCAACCCGATGCCCAACAGGGATGCCCTGTTGGATACCGATAGAGAGACAAGTTGGGAGTTGAATTGGGAGAAATCAGAGGGATAATCCATCATTGCATAGAGGCTCAAGGAACTAGCCAGAGCAAATTTGGCCGGCTTGAGAACGATGGCACCGCTCATGCCATACTGCTCCCTGCGGTTGATGGAGGAAGCAGTGACACTCACCGACCGCTCGGGCATATCTGCGATGCTGAAATTCAAATACACGGCAAATTCCACGGCATCGTAGCGGGCATCCACACCACGGCTTCTCAAATCGTCCAAAGACAGATATTGCAACCCATCACCAAAGATCCGTTCGTATGCCGCCTTGGTGATATATGTACCGACATAGTACGTGAGATCCTCGGTGCTGAGCAGTCTCTGTTCCTGTATGAATTCCACCTCGATGTCGCCTACTCGTTCGTCGTTCACAAACAAGTTGAGGAAGTAGAACCCATCTTCGAACGCAATCGTTGCATCCTGCCCAACAACAAAGAAGTCCGCCCAGAAGTCATCGGAAGGCTCAACAAATGCAGAAGGTTGAGGATAGAACATATCATACTCTTGTTCTGTGAGTACCAAGGGTTCGAACATATACGGAGGATCGGGAACAAGTGGCTTCACCGTCGGAGGGCCTGCAAACCTGGGGGAGGGAGGGAGAACAACCCGCTCAATGGGTTTGATGACCGGTAGGGAAATCAAGTGGACAGGAGGCGGCAACGGTTTGACTTCTCGTACTATTTCCTCAACAATCGGCTTTCCGCTGAACCGGGGAGTGGCAGGGATGGCGGAAACCACCGGCTGATCGGGTAGAACTGTTGCAGGTTCGATTGGGACTTGTGGCTGAGGCACAACGGAAGTGACCACCCTGATCGGAGCAGGTTGCTCAACACCGACAGGCTGATGAAAACATGTCCAGACGAAGGCTGAAAGAAAGAGGGTCAAGAGCACAAGCAAGACCACCAGGAACACTGCGTGTGCAAACCCTTTTTTCCTCATGTAAAAGTCCTTTCTCAATCAGGAAGGAGGAAACTCCTACTACTTTGTATACTTGATGGTAGCTTGGTAGGTTACCCCGGAATCGCGGGAAAGGCCCTCGGGCCAGGGAACGTTCTTCGTTACAGTCTTCTTAGCCAATATATTCATGCCATCAATACCGGGAAGAGCTTCAGCACCTTGCAACACTACAGAATTTCCTTTGCTGTCCTTGATCTCTACAACTGCAGAAATGAGCAATTGGTGTACGGTGCCGAGATTCGCCAACGTAACGGCAAGGGCTGGAGAACCATCCTCCATTGTGGAGGCGGCCACCGATCGGATTGCAACATTTTCCACTACACGGGAAGGAAGCACATACAAACTGGTTGTATAGATGTACAGGAAGTTGAACATACCCTTGTCGGTACTTGCCCTACCCTGTGAATAGGGAATCTGTTCTGCCTTGAGTCGGAAAGCAAGCTCGTTTGTAACCGTTCTTGGTCCGCGATACTGAACCCGTACGACCCAACTGCTTTGGGGAGGCACAACCAACTTATTGGGAACAATGGAAAAATAAGCGTCTGCAGGGGTGTTTACCTCATTTCCTTGCGCGTCCTGATCACGAATGAGAGCAGAAATACTGATGGCTATGGAATCATTACTGTCGTTGACGATGGTATACGTCTTGGTACTTTCTGCTCCGGTAGGTTGGAACGATTGTTCCAACGGAGAAAACTGATACGCATGGACGGAAGAAAGCAGGAGTATAAGCAAACCAAGCGTCAACACCACCTTCTTCATAGTTTTATTCGCACATTGATTCATTTTATTCTCTCTTTTTCTACAACAGTGACATTTGTGACAGTGTACGCCATCGATATGGATTCATCAAGACCGGAATAGAGAACAATATTACGATTTAACGGCTTTGAGCCATCCTTTTCAGGGCTGCATCGAAGGTACCCTGCAAAATTGGGACCATTTTCTGCACGATATCCTCAATATTGCCAGAGAGTCCTCCATGCACCCAATCGAGCAAGGAACCGACAAACGCATGCTTGTAGAAATCAATCAGATAGTCAAGGTCCTCTTCGCTGACGCCAAGGACCTGTGCACGGCAACTCAGATTTCCATGCAAGAGTTTTGCCATCTCCCGACAGAGGTACCTGTCCAGAAGCTCACGACCCAGACTATGGTAGATATTGATTACTATCTGCCTGTTGTCCTTGAGGTATGTGCACATGTTACGTATTGCTGTCTCACCGTCATCGTTTGTCCGGGTGTCGGGGTATTTGCGTGAAAACTCCTGTCCCTCATTGATGAACATCCAATCGAGCAAATCGTAAATATCCTTGAAATGATAATAGAATGTCTGGCGGTTGACTCCGCAACGATTCACAATTTCCTTGACAGTAATTTTGTCCAAGGTCCGTTCAACCATCAACTGTTTCAGCGATTGGGCCAGTGCTATTTTGGTCATCTGTGCCATGGGTATCCCTCACATTGCTCTACGTACGAATATATATAGCTCAACCATAGATGTGTTATTAAAAATTAGTACTAATATTACTCCAAAAATCTTTCTTTGGCTACCTATTATCCATTTATTGACACAAGTATGCATCTATGCTAAGGTTCCTTCCTGTCGGGTGACCGATACATGTTCGGGCTGTAGCGCAGGGGTTTAGCGTACTAGTCTGGGGGACTAGGGGTCGACGGTTCAAATCCGTCCAGCCCGACTCTGCAAGGGACTGCTGAAAAGCGGTCCCTTTTTTGTGTGCGTCACAATCTTTCCTTCCTGCTTGCAATCAGGCTGAAAACGCCTATCTTCTTGAAAGAAGGGAGGAATGCTTTGATGCGATACCTGCCTATTGGTCTGCTTTCGTTGCCGCCTGCTTCTTGCTTCATGTATGTTGAGCACAAAGAGAAATTTACAACAGCCGTTCTCCTCAAAGGTTTTGCTTCTTTTTGTTTCA
>NZ_DJGW01000018.1:0-2666 GCF_002432845.1 Sphaerochaeta sp. UBA5836 | reverse complement strand
GGTGGTACTTGGATGTATTGCTTGGCAGTGAAGGAGTCCTTATACCAGATTAGGCGGTCGAGTCCCAAGTCGGCAACCAGAAGTGAGGAGCCTTCAGCTGTCCAGAGACTGCTGTGAATGTGGCTTCCCTCCTGCCGTACTGGATGCTTGCCCTTTCCTGAAAAAGTCTCTCTGTAGTCGGGCTTTCCAAATCCAAGAAAGGTGACCACCCCGTCGGCGTAGTTTGCTATTGCAAGGCCGACCCCTGAAGGAGCAAGAGCCAGATGGCAGGGAGAGCCCCCAAGGCTGGGAACACACAAAATTTGCTCACATTTCAACGATGGTGAGACGCGAAAGCCGTACACATGACCGTCGGTTTCCGTCTCACTGACTGTATAGAGTATGTTCTTCTCATGATCGAAGCATTGGAAAGTGGGTTGCTCCACTCCGTCAATGCCTGTGAGGTACTGAATAACCCCTGTCTGTTCATCAAAGCAGCAGAAGGTTATTCCCTGTTTGTCCGATGAAACCCTGCTTCCTACTACCAGTGTGTGCATAGCCTATGGTAGTCGCCACAATAGCTAAAAGCAAATATATTCACAGAAGAAGTTCCCGACTCTAGTCAATGGATACAAGAGGTGATAGGCTGTAATGACTATACAGATGTTGAGGCGATGAAATGGAACTCAATCAACAACAACGTGATGCTGTAACGTATGCCGGACCGAACCGCAATATTTTGGTGAATGCCGGGGCGGGTAGTGGCAAGACGCGCACCATTATTGCACGAGCCGCCCACCAGATCATGCAAGGGACGCAGGCAGAGAGGATTCTCATCGTTACATTCACCAATCGTGCGGCTCAGGAGCTTCGTCACAGGCTTGCCCATGAGGTTGGTCCCTCAGGAGAAGCGGTGCAGATGGGCACGTTCCATGCATTTTGTCTGAAGGTCATGAGTCAGCTTCCCAAGAGTTTTGATATCAGCGGGTTGAATGTCATCGATTCCGACGACCAGAACAACCTGATGAGCATTGTACGCAAATCCCTGATCAAACACCTCAAGGGTCCGAAGCAGGATTTCCCCCGCTCCGACCACCTGCTTTCTCTCTACTCATACAGCCGCAACACACTTCAAAATACAGAAGACTATCTTCACGAACAAACAGACTTGGATGATCAGCAGATGCAATTGTGCATGCAGATGTTCAGCCTGTACCAGCAGAGAAAAGAGGAACGGGGCTACCTTGACTACGATGATCTGCTCATCAAGTTCGATGAGGCGCTGGCAAAGAAACCCGCATTACGGCATGCAGTTTGTTCGTTGTTCGATGAGGTGCTGGTTGATGAGATGCAGGATACCAATCCAATCCAGTTCAACATCCTCAAGCACTTTTGTGCTGAGAAGGTGACGCTGTTCTGTGTCGGCGATCCGGCTCAGTCGATTTATCGGTTCCGGGGAGCCGAGTTCTCCCATATGTTGGAGTTTGAGAGCATGTTCGGCGACAGCATTGCTTTTACGCTTTCACTCAATTATCGCAGTTACCAGGAAATTTTGGATGTCTCCAACTGGCTCTTATCGTGTTCCTCATATCCTTACCATCACAAGCTTGAGGCGATCAGGGGCAGAAGCGGGAATTTGGTTCGGTTGGAGGACTTTGAGAGCCAAAGTGATGAATGCTCGTGGATTGCCGACCAGGTGGTGGGCTATCAGGAGCAGAAGATTCCTCTCTCCGACATCATGGTTTTATACCGTTCCAGCTATGAGGCCAAGACACTTGAGGCGGAACTGATCAGTCGCAAGATTCCCTATCGATTCATCGGCGGGTTGGTGCTGACCAAGTCAGCTCATGTACGGGATGTGTTTTCCCTGTTGCGTTTGGTGCGAAACAGCACCGACGACCTTGCATGGATGCGGTATCTGCAGTTGTTTCCCCGCATCGGGGAGGTTACTGCCGAGCGTATCGTCAGCAATCTGCAGGATGCAAATTCAATCGTTCAAGCTTTGGAGACTGCGGTAGGCGTGGGCCATCCCAGTGTCGAGGCACTCTCTGCGGCAATGAAAGCTGGATCCACTCCAGCAAAGTGCATCAAGGCGGTAATCCAGCAGTTGAGTCCCCTGTTGGCTGAGCGCTATGACCATTGGAAACAACGTAAACAGGATTTGGAGTTGCTGGAGAAAGTGGCTCGTACGTATACCACCCTTGGGCAATTCATTGATGATTTCACCCTTGATCCGATGCATGGCACCCAGTTGAGCAACAAGAGCAGCGACGATGCCCTCACCCTTATCACCGTCCATAGCGCCAAGGGTACCGAAGCACCGATTTGTTTTATTGCTTCAGCAATTCCTTCACAGTATCCTCACTCCCGTTCCCTCGGCGATCTGGAGGCTGAGGAAGAAGAGCGCAGGGTGCTCTATGTTGCCTGTACCCGTGCAAAGAATGAGTTGATCATCACCCGCTACGCAAAAGCCAGGAACTCCATGTGGGTGGACTCTTCTCCCGCCATAGGAGAAGCATATTTTCTAGAATCAATCCCGCCTGACCTGGTACAGACAACGCTGCATGGTTATACAAGCAGGACAATTAGTTCTCTGAGTAGTTTGCAGGATATCTACTAGGAGCAAGAAAAAGCCGACTCCAAAAGAGGAATCGGCTAATGGGTGCGATTGGGTTTGAACCAACGAC
>NZ_DJGW01000080.1:524-9477 GCF_002432845.1 Sphaerochaeta sp. UBA5836 | reverse complement strand
AGCGAGACCGGGATGCTGGTCATATAGTTCTTGATGATGATCAGGTTGAATGTCGAGACCGCCACCGGAAATATGATCGCACCCATGCTGTTGATGAGTCCAAGCGATCGCACAACAATATAGAAAGGCATGATGCCCGCATCGAATACCATCGTGAACACAATCGCCTTCATGATGATCGACCTGCCCACCAGATGCTTCTGCGCCAAGGCAAATCCCATCGGAACGGTGATCAGCATCGAGAGGACGGTACCCAGGAAGGCGACAAACAAGGAGTTCTTGAAGGCCCCCATGTAGCCGCTGTTCAGCACGCGCCAGTAGTTCTGCAGTGTGAATGAGCGGGGCCAGAGCAGATAGTCGGCTCCCATGACATCGATGTCCTTGGCCACCGAGGTGATGAGGACGTTCCAGATCGGAATGATGAATATCAGGCAGATGAAAGCCAAAAGGAGGGTGTTTATCACCCGGAAGAGTTTGCGTCCTGAACTTTCGCGTATGGTGGTGGGTTTGACCTGTTTCATGTTCATCCTCCTACAGAATCGGTTCGTCGAGGAACCGGGCGCTGATCTTGTTGGTCGTGAGTACCAACGTCAAGCTGACTATCGAGGTAAACATACCCACGGCGATCGAGTATCCCAAGTCACCGGCGAGCACCCCTTCACGGAACACGTAGGTCTGCAGTACGTCTGCCACGTCGTAGACGGCGGCGTTGTACATGACCAGCACCTGCTCGAATATCAGAAGCACATGGCTGAGGTTCAGCAGCAGCATTGTTACGATGGTCGAGCGGATGCCCGGAATCGTTACATGCCACAGCCGTCCCCAGTGGCCGGCCCCGTCGATGGTGGCAGCCTCGTAGAGCTCAGGCTGCACCGTCGTCAGGCTCGCCACATAGATGACCGCCCCGTACCCCATCTGCCGCCAGATATAGGAGCTGATCAGGACCGGGCGGAAGAACTTCGCGCTTGCCATGAAGTAGATCGGCTCGCCCCCGAACCTGGTGATGATATTATTGACCAATCCGGTGGAAGGGGAGAGCAGGTTGACAAAAATGCTTCCCACGACAACCCAGCTGAAGAAGTAGGGGATGTAGATGAGAAACTGGATGAACCGCTTGGACTTCACACTCTTCAGCTCATTGATCATCAGGGCGACGATGAGGGGGGCGGGGAAGTAGAAGACGATGTTTGCCAGGCTGATGATCAGGGTATTGCGGAATGCATTCCAGAAAATCGTAGAAGATAGCAGGCGCTGGAAGTTTTCCAGTCCCACAAACGAAACCTTTGAGCGGAATCCATAGTCGGTGAATCCAAGGCTCAGCCCCAGAAGGGGAAGGTATTTGAACAACAGGTACCAAACCAAGCCCGGCAGGAGCATCAGAAGCAGGAACTTCTGGCTCTTCAGCCGTGTCCATAGCGGTGGTTTCGTACGAATAACGAGGGGTTTGTCTGCCATCACATCTCTCCTTATCGAATACAACGGAGTATTGCAGGTTTGTCGGCGCCAAGGTGCATGCTGTGCTCATCCGGCTGGCTCGAACCTGCATACAGGGTATAAGGACCGCGCACAGGATGGCGGATTCCTTGTTCATCAACGGCTGTGAATCGCCGTGCATCTATGCGCACGTGTACCAATTTCTCCTCTCCCCTTTGAAGCGCCAGGCTTTTCATGCCGCAAAGCACGGGGTGGAGGGGAAGATCGGGGCCTTCCATCTTCAGGTAGAGCTGCACTACCGTCCTCGATGCAACAGTGGAGGTGTTGCGAACCGAAACCGTAACAGTTACACCACCTAGTGCGGTTTCTTCTGCCTGCAAGCCATCAAAACAGAAGGTAGCATAACTGAGACCGAAGCCGAAGGGATAGAGTACATCGCTGTGCTCACTATAGCGATAGGTCCGATGCTGCATTGAATAGTCGGTGAAGGAGGGAAGATCGGCCTCGGCCTTGTAGAAAGTCACCGGCAGCTTGCCCGACGGACTGAACGCGCCATAGAGCAGGTGTGCTATCGCACGTCCGCCTTCCTGGCCGGGGTACCAAGCCTGGATGAGCGCCTTCACATTGGGATACTGCTCGATCTCGGGGTCGAGACTGCCGCCGCTGAGCAGGACCACGATGATTGGCTTGCCCGTCTCGGCCACTGCCTTCAGTAGTTTTCTTTGGCACAACGGAAGCCTCAAGTCATCCTTGTCCCCCGCCCAACCGCCGTTGCCGTCATCGTGCATCTCACCTTCGACCGACTCGTTCAGGCCCAGGCAAAGAACTACGGTATCGCTGGCCTTGGCCATGAACACAGCCTCTGAAAGTCTGTCGTCCTCCTTGGCCAGCCGCTCAACTTTATTCTTTGTCAGGCCCGAGCCCTCGCTGTAGAGAATCCTGGCATACTCTTGGGTATACTCGCGCAGTCCCTCAAGAATCGTGACATACCTGCTTGAGGTGCCATGGTAGTTGCCCAACAGCGCCTCGCGGCTGTTGGCATTCGGCCCGATGACCGCAAGCGTACCGGCATGCTTTTTCAAAGGAAGCAAATCATCGTTCTTCAACAGAACCAGCGAGCGGCAGGAAGCCTCATAGGCGAGCAGGGCATGCTCCTCACCATCCAAGCTTTCAATGCCCAAAGTGTCGTAGACGGTCTGCTGGTCGAACTGCCCCAGCTTGAAGCGGGTGGTCATCACCCTCACTGCGGCCTCTTTGACCTGTTCACGGGTGATCAAGCCCTTCTGGAAAGCTTTCTCCAGGCTCTGGTATTCACAGCCGCAGGCAAGGTCGCATCCCCGCTTCAGAGCAAGAGCCGCCGACTCCTCTTCGTTTTTGGTGACCTTGTGGTTGAGATGAAAGTCGCGGATTGCCCAGCAGTCGGAGATGTACATACCTTCAAAGCCCCATTCGCCTCTGAGCTTGTGCTGCATGAGGTAAGCGTTTGCACAACACGGCTCACCGTTGAGGGCGCTGTATGCGCCCATTACCGCATCGACGTTTGCCTCCTTCACAGCCGCCTCAAAGGCAGGAAGGTAGGTCTCTTCCAAGTCTTTCTTGGTTACTATCGCATTAAAGCCATGCCTGAGCGGCTCAGGTCCACTGTGGGCGGCAAAGTGCTTGACGCAGGAGGCGGTCTTGAGAACGGAACCACTACCCTGCAGTCCCTTGATGAAGGCCACTGCCAGGCGCTCGGTCAAATACGGGTCCTCACCGAAAGTTTCCTGCCCGCGTCCCCAGCGGGGGTCGCGAAAGATGTTGATATTCGGCGACCAGACGGTAAGTCCCTTGTAGATGTCACGGTCGCCTTCGGCTTTGTACAGGTTGTATTTTGCCCGTTGTTCGGTTGAGACAACCGAAGCAACAGCATACAAGAACTCATCATCGAAGAGGGCGGCAAGACCGATCGCCTGGGGGAAGACGGTGGCTGTTCCACTGCGTGCGGCACCATGCAGGCCTTCGTTCCACCAGTTGTAGGCAAGGATGCCGAGCCGCTCGATGGCAGGGGCGTCGTGACGCAGCTGGCTTATCATCTCAGGTAGTGTCATCTGTTCCACCAACGTATGAGCTCTCTCTTTTGCTGTCATGCAATCCTCTTCACAGCCAATCCAAAGAATCGGTTTCCAGAATACCCGGAAACCGATAAACAGTCGTTGTTCGCGTTTCGCTTAGCGAGTTGCGTTCAGTTCCTCAAGAATCTTCGGTCCGTTGATCGACTTCCAGAAGTTCTCATATTCGGCCATGCCCTGTTCGAGGGAGACGGTTCCGACGATGATCTTCGTGGCGATGGACTCGCGGGTGCTCTTGATCGAGGGAGCGACGCGGTCGTAGGCGATCGAAACACCGACGGGGACATCGGCGGCATGGTTCGGACCGAGGTTGCCTGCCATTGCCTTGATGTGCTCGATCTGCTTGGGCAGACCCTGCTCGAGAGCCGGGTTGAGAGCGAAGGCAAGGTTGTTGATATCGATGTCGATGAACGAGTCGCTGAGGTAGTTGAGCGTATACTTGTATCCACTGTTGGCTGCCTTGGCGGTGGGCACGATGTTCCTGTTTGCATCGAGTGTGTAGTGCTTGCCCTCAAGACCGATGCCGAAGAATGCCGGGTAGACCTCGGGATCGGTGACGATGGTCTCAAGAACTTTTACCGCTGCATCAGGGTACTTGGTCTTGGAAGAGACGACGAAGGCTGTTTGGGTGGCCTCGTTGAGGCTTCCACCGAATCCCTCGGGTCCTACAATCTTATACACCAGGTGCATCTCGGTGTACTTGTTTGCGGCTGTGGTGTTCTGTACATAGTTGATGTAGTTGGTGACATAGTCGATGGAGGAAGCAGCCTGGCCGGTATAGGTCTTCTCACGCATGCCGCTGTTCTCGGTGGTGATGAACTCCTGGTTCAAGATGCCGTCCACATACAGCTGGCGAAGGTAGGCCAGGGCGTTTTTCATCTCTTGGGTCTGGAAGCCGTCGACAAAGACTCCATCCTGAATATAGACACCACCCCAGGCGCCGAAGGAGTTGTAGAAGAACTGGAAGTTGTCCACCCACTTGGGGAAGTTGAAGGGAATGATTCCCTTGCCGACGAACTTTGCCATCTCGGTGCGGAACTCTTCGGTGGTCGGTGTATTGGAAAGCTTGACGCCATACTGCTCCATCAGGTCCTTGCGGATGAAGATGGCCTTGCTCTTGGGATAGTTGTAGGGAACAAAGTAGGTCTTGCCATCGATCTGCAGGTCCTTGAACAGGTTGGGATCGAGCTTGGAAAGAGCGGGACTGTTCTTGATGTAGTCGGTCAAGTCAAGAATCTGCTCACGGGCGACCATGGTCGGGATCTTCGTCATGGCCTGGGCTACGACGAACAGGTCGGGGATGTCGCCGCTGTTGACCAGCGTGGCGAGCTTGTCTGTGTAGGATGCAAGCGGTGGGATGATGGGATTGATCTTGGTTCCCGTCTTCGATTCGATCAGGGCGGTAATGGCACCCTGAAGCTCGGCATCGGTACTCAGACCGTAGGTGTTGTCGGCAGTAGCGAGCGTAATGGTCGGTGTCTCGGCTACGCCGCTCTCTTTCTGTCCCGCAGCCACGACGGCACTCAGACAGAGCAGCAGGGTTGTAATGGTAAGCAGCAAACGCTTGTTGTTCGACATAAGATTCCTCCTCTCTAGTTTTCTCACATTGAGCAGTTGTAGGTAGTATAGGGGTGCTTTTTTCTCAAGTCGTTAGCAGAAAGGGAGAAATTGTTATACTTTTTCGTAGATACGGACTTGTTCTCATCTGCCTATATTTTATAGGATGTTTACACCAACGAAAGGAGAACAGCCATGTACGTGCGTATTACCTCATCGGGAAGGTTTTATTATAAGGAAGGGGAGGGCAAGAGCGAGCACCATCATCAGGATGACTATCAGATCCAGCTCGTCTACGCCGGCAAGGCCCGCAACTATTTCGACGGTCAGCCCTACGACTTGGAGAGCGGTGACATCGTCTTCTGCCGCAAAGGCCGCTACCACGCCTTCAGTGCAACCAGCAAGGAAGGGGTGAAGATGCTTGAGGTGAAATTCACCTCGGACGATGAGAGTGTTGCGGAAGTTCTCGGCTCGATCGACACCAAGTTCGGCGATCGGGAGAACCAAATTTATACGCTGCTGTCACGCATTGTTCTGGAAGGCCAACGTAAAGCCTTGCATTATCGGTCGATGTCCTCGGCTCTTTTGATGGAGTGCCTGCTCTCCATGAACCGCCTGTGCCTCGAGCACTCCCTGCCCATTTATGAATCGAACCCGATTCACCAGTTGCGACGCTCTTCCTTGGCGACCAAAAGCGAGGTGCTCGACAGTGTCGATGCCTACATAAACAGCCATATCGGCACTTCCTTCAGCCTCTCCCAAATGGCTGCCGAGTGCGGCTACAACCAGGACTACCTCTACCGGGTGATCAAGAAGCTGACAAGCCTGTCGGCGATCAAGTACATCAACCTGGTCAAGTTCGAACGCTCGCTCTCCCTCATCCAGAACACCGAGCTGTCGCTCAGTGAAATCGGGTGGAACCTGGGTTTTGAGAACCTGCAATACTTCTCCCGCTTTTTCAAGCAGCATGGAGGCATCGCTCCCTCTGAGTATATCGAGAAGGTGAGGCGTACCACCCGTACCGACTACTAATCTACGAAAAAGGATAACTTCTCTGGGCATTCTGCCAACGACAAACACGGTCCGAGGACGTATACTTTTGTGCAAACAGAGTATGAACGGGAGGTGTGTCATGGGGAAAAAGCGGTATGCACAGGTCGGGACCGGAGGCAGGGCCCGCATGTTCTACGAAGCGATCGCCATGCGGTATCAAAACAGCAGCAGCTTGGTGGCCTTTTGTGATATGAGTCAGGTGCGGATGGACTTTTCCAATAAAATCCTGGTTGAGAAGTGCAACCACCGTCCGGTTCCCACCTACAAGCATACCGAGTTCGACCGCATGATAGACGAGCAGAAGCCCGATGTAGTCATCGTCACCACCGTCGACCGCACCCACGACCAGTATATCATCCGGGCGATGGAGAAGGGCTGCGATGTCATTTGCGAGAAGCCCATCACCACCGACAACGAGAAGGGCCAGGCCATTCTGGATGCACAGAAGCGCTACGGCAGATCCATTCGTGTCACCTTCAACTACCGCTATGCCCCCCACCACTCGAAGGTCCGCGAGCTTATTGCAAGCGGTGTAATCGGAGAGGTGTACTCCGTTCACTTCGAGTGGCTGCTCAATACCGAACACGGGGCCGACTACTACCGCCGCTGGCACCGCAACAAGGTCAACAGCGGAGGCCTTCTGGTCCACAAGTCCACCCACCATTTCGATTTGGTCAACTTCTGGCTGGGCACCCAACCCAAGACCGTCTTCGCCTTCGGGGCGTTGAACTTCTATGGGCAGGCTGCCGCAATGAAGCGGGGTGTTGAGAAGTTTTATGCACGCTGTCACGGCAGCGAGGCCGCCAAGGGCGACCCGTTTGCCATCGACATGGAGAGCAACCCCACCCTCAAGGGACTCTACCTCGATGCCGAGGCTGAGAGCGGCTACATCCGCGACCGTTCCGTCTTTTCCGATGACATCAGCATTGAGGATACAATGGCCGTGCTGGTGAAGTACAAGAGCGGTGCGATGCTCTCCTACTCGCTGAACTCCTACCTGCCCTGGGAGGGTTTCAATGTTGCAATCAACGGTAGCAAGGGCCGTATCGAGTATACCGCCCTCGAGCGGCCGTATATCAACGCCGGGGGCAAGCAGTGCGACGAGGGTGCGACGGTTTTCCACAAGGTCCGGGTCTGCCCGCTCTTGGACACTCCCTATGAGGTGGCTGTCCCGACCAAGGAAGGCGGCCATGGCGGAGGCGATCCGGCCATGCTGGATGATATCTTTTTGGACAACCCTCCCTTCGATCCACTGAAGCGCAGTGCCGACCACACCGACGGCCTGCGCTCGATTCTCACCGGCATTGCAGCCAACAAGAGCATTGCCAGCGGTCTTCCCGTAGATGTTGACACCCTCCTTCACTGGTAGGGAAACAGGAGCTTATTCGTGTACGACGTAACGTTATTTTCAGAAGATTTCTCCTCCTTCCCCCTGGGACCGTTTCCCTACGACAGTGAGCATTCGGCCATGGGCGAGTACCACTACTTCCCCGAAGCCGGGTACAAGGGACAATGGCACGACCCCATCGCCAACTACAACTACAAGGGTCCGTCCTGGGTGGTGACCAACCCCCTGTTGGACGGTGTTCGCATGATGGAGCTCTCCCGCATCCAGGAGCCGGTGGAGAAGACCACCCTTCCCACCCTGGTCTCAGGCGACACAAGGTGGCAGGACTACCAACTCTCTGTCAGGCTGCGCCCGCTCTCCAAGGATCTATTCACCGGGGTGCTGGTACGGTACCAGACGAGCCTGAGGCACTACGGGGTGTTCTTCACCAAGGAGGGGCTTGAGGTACAGAAGGTCGATCTTACCGAGCGCACCATTCTCAAGAAGGCGGCAGTTGGTTGGTCGACGGCGGAGTATCAGGACCTCACGGTCACCACAAAAGGAAATGTGATAACCGTAAGCCTGAACGGACAACAAGTGCTGATCGTAGAGGACGAACGCTATACCCATGGGGCCATTGCCCTGTGTGGCTGCATGCCCACCCAGTATGCAGCTCTTGAGGTGAAGGCCACCCATGCTGAACAGGACAGGCTCAAAAAGGAAGAGGCAGAAGAGCAGAAGCGCATCCAAGAGAAGCGAATGCTCCATCCACAGCTTAAGGCTGACAGGAAGATAGATCTCAGAGACTTCGGAGCCGGCCGGCAGATTCGCTTCGGCCACCTCACCGGGACGAATGAGCTCTTCTTCGTCATGGCTCAAAACCAGAGGCGGGTTTATAAGGACCGCTATCCGGTTATCAGCTGCCTGACGGCGGTGAGCTTGGAGACGGGCAAGGTGTTGTGGCAGCTTGGTGAACCGAGAGAGGACGCGGATGTGGTGCAGCTTACCACCGATCTTCCCTTCCAGGTCTACGACATCGACAACGATGGTGTTGACGAAGTCATCGCCTCGTGGGACTTCAAGCTCTTCATCCTCGATGGCAGGACCGGAGCGGTGAAGCAGCAGATGAGTACGCCGATCAACGAACAGCCGGCCGATGAGCTGTGCGGTGTGGAGTTCGGCCACCATGCCTTCGAGCATCTGAATGTCGATGCGATCAGGATTGTGAATGTGACCGGCAAGAACAGGCCTTCGGACCTCCTGATCAAGGATCGGTATGCACGGCTTTGGGTCTATGACGACCAGTTCAACCTGGTCTGGAAATTCACCCACAACAATACCGGCCACTTCCCCTATGCCTACGACTTCAATGGCGACGGCAAGGATGAGATTTTCAGCTGCTACAATATGATCGACTCTGATGGGAACCTGCTGTGGGAGCTGCCGATTTCCATCGACCATACCGATGAGATCG
>NZ_DJGW01000080.1:0-496 GCF_002432845.1 Sphaerochaeta sp. UBA5836 | reverse complement strand
ATCGCCATCGTCTCCGGTTGGGAGGGCTTCATGCTCCTCGCCCCTGATGGAACCATCCTCAAGCGTACGATCAACGGTCATGGGCAGAGAATCAGCGTAGGCAACTACCTGAGTCAAAACAGAGGTCTTGAGATCCTTACCACCACCTACTGGGGCAGCCAGGGTATCCTGTATATGCACAACTGCAAGGGTGAGGAGCTCTGGTCCAGGGAACTGCGGTGCAACGGGGCGGTCATCACCCCGGTCAACTGGGATGGTTCAGGACAAGACCTGGTGCTGCTCAGCGCCAGCACAGAGCACGGCGGCTTGATGGACGGAGAGGGGGATATTGTTGTCCCGTTCCCCGATGACGGCCATCCCGAGCTTTGCTGCGAGGTGCTGGACATCACCGGCGATGAGCGTGAGGAGATCGTGGTCTGGGATTTGAAGAGCCTTTGGGTCTACACCCAGGACAGGGCGAAGAGCAAGAGTGATAAGACCTACCTTCCGATCAAGT
>NZ_DJGW01000002.1:23171-24818 GCF_002432845.1 Sphaerochaeta sp. UBA5836 | reverse complement strand
GTATTCGACCTGGGAAGCCCAGGCGATGGTTCCCACCAGCCAAAGGCAATACGGAACATTGCAAAGCAGTTTCCGACTCTTGAGGTAGTGGTCTGCCACCTGGCAAGCCCGAGAAGGCAGCACAGAGCAGAGCTCACCGATGCCCTGCAAACCATGAAAGAGGGAAACATCCACTTCGACCTGGCAGCCCTGCACCACAAGGTGCGTCCTGAAGCCTATCCCTTCCCCACCGCGCAAAAGTTCATCACTCTTGCCAAGAATATCGTGGGCTCGGAACACCTGATGTGGGGAACCGATGCTCCTTCGACACTGGTGCAGTACAGCTACCAGCAGCTGCTCGATTACCAGTTGGCTCTCTTCAGCGAAGAAGAGCAGGCGTTGGTATTTCATGACAATGCACAGAGGCTGTACTTCTCTTGATGGTGAGTCGCTGTGGAAATAGGAGGTGATGGTTTTACTGCTATGGAATTTTCTACTCTCTCAGTGAAATTATTGCCTCATAGTCGAAATACATCCGTTCTCTAAGCCCTTCACCCACAATGCCAATAGATTTTTTAAGAGGTCGACGTATCCTCATCATTCGACTTTAGAATATGAATCTTCTGGGGACTGTTCATTGCTCCACCTCCCTATCTATCCTAACAAGGGAGGCTTGTTGCTGATACTCGTGTCGGTATTGGATGTATGCTAGAGGAACAAGTCCCGTAGGTTCACCAGCCTCATTGCTTCATTGTCTTTCGCTGCAGCAAGCAGGTCGGCTGTAAAGCCTGACTTGGAGAAAAGCCAGTAATATTGTTTCTTATCACTACCTACATTCTTGCTTTTCCGGACAAGATCATTGTATTCACGGGTTCCTACCTTCTCATTGGTGAATTTACCCTCGCCAAAGATCAGGTCTCCATCGATGGTCTTTGCAACTATATCAATTTCTTCCTCACGCTTTGTTCGCGGATCTGAGCCCCACCACGAACCAATTTCAGTTATTGGAAGGTTTGCGTGCGAGAGCACATGATTTCTGCAGATTTCCTCAAACGGTCTGCCTGCATATGCCGCAAATGATTCCCCAAGCCATGCCATTGTACCATCTACAACACCCCGTTCGATTAACACTCTATACGGATGAACATGCTTGAAATAGAAGTGAAACAAACCATCCTTGACGTACCAAATCGTTTTCTTCTTGTTTGCATCTCCGAATGGAAGTTTCTTATCAACAAGACCAATATTCTGCAATGTCGAAAGGTAGTAACTGATATTAGAAGCTGACATACCGCTCTTGTCAGCGAGTTCAACTTGCTTATTCACACCATGAGCCAAGAGCTCCAAAACAGAAAAAAAGGCTTGCGGCTCGTTGACTTCCATGTTCAGAATGTTTAAAGGTTCGTTGTATAAAAGGCCATTGCTGCTGAAGAACAATCGCTTGATGGAATCCTCAATTACTTCATCAGGTGAAAAATAGGAAACATACAGAGGAATGCCGCCTGTAATCTCCTGAACAAGTACGGTATTGATTTCCGTACCTCCATATAAGGTTCTTGTTTCGGACAAATCGAAGGGCATTACCTTGCATTGTGCAGTACTTCGGCCATACAAGGGACTTTTATCTCCAAGAACCTGATGCTCCATGAATGATACTGACGAGCCTGC
>NZ_DJGW01000002.1:21069-23083 GCF_002432845.1 Sphaerochaeta sp. UBA5836 | reverse complement strand
GTACGGGAATTCATCAATCACGAGCACAAGCGATTCCGTGGCAGCTTTCTGTGCGATGTAATCAAGATAAGCATCAAAGTTGCTGAATACGAAACCACTGCCCTCTCCAAGTCCCTCATAGGTAGATGTTGCTAAATCAGCAAGTGTTTTCTTTTCTGTAGTTTTTGTTGACAAATGGAATATGGTCTTGAACCCTTCACAAGCTTTGGAAATCAACGTCGTCTTTCCAACTCGTCTTCGCCCAAAGACGACAACAAACTCAAATGTTTCTGAATTGAAGATTTTTTTCAATTCTCTCAATTCTGTTTCTCTTCCGACAAATCTCATCAACATCCTCCAACACCTACACAAAGTATAGTTCAATGTAAGACGAATAGCAAGTTATTAAAATTGCTTTTAATAAAAATGGTTTGAATTACCTAAGCACGGTCTTCCCGACTTAGGCCTCATCACACAAAAGCTATTTCACCCATGCCATCTTCTGCTGTGCATGGTATAATCCAGCCAATGGAGAAGCCATGTTTGAAAACGCACGCAAGCTGAGCACAATCAGGAAACAAGCCTTGAAATCCCTGCTTAGGAAGTTCGATGAATCGGGTCGTGAAATCATCGAAATGCACGTCCTGGACGACAGTGGTTTCCTTTCTCCGTATGCAGGAGCAAACGGGAAAGTCATCTCTTCAGAAGCCACCTCGTTTCTGGACAACTCGGTCGTGTTGCCGGTGACATTCAAGCATGGGATCATCATCCATATCACAAGTGCTTGCATCGACGAGCAGGAACGCATCGAGTATGAGACGGCCATCCGCAACAGATATCGTTCCCGGCTGACGGAACTGTCACAAAGCATGCTGAGAAACACCATCTTCGGCATCGGCATGAGCATCGTCGGAGTACTCATCCTGACCTTTGCAATCATTATGACATACCACAATCCGGGTTCCATTGTGCTCGAAGTGACGTACATTGCGGCATGGGTCTTCCTCTGGGAAGCCGTGGACCTGCTTTTCTTGGAACGCAGCAACCTCCGATATGAGCAGACGAAGGCGCTGACGTTGTATGAAGCAAAGATTGTTTTCACCTAAGATGGCAGCTTCGATATCTCAGTTTTCAGGCGGTCATTGGCTTGGCAACCCGTCAATGAGGGTCGATACGTAACGACATAGGGAGATGTTCGTTCGTAGGAGACAGGGTTGCCAAGATTGTGGCTGCTTGTTTTTCTTCCTGCTTTCATAACAACCCTTGCTTACACTGTTCTGGTTTTGTTGCAACAAGCGCTGCCTGCGCTTTTAGTCTTCTATCTGTGTGCAACTGCACTCCTCTTCCCCCTGGGAATTGACATTATTCTCTGTGCCAGCAAAAAGGAGTACGGCAAAGTCTCGTTGCGAAGCGCCCTTGCAGTGGTGGAAAAATCCTGCTCTTTGGATTGTTGCTCTTCGGCTTTGCAGGCCTTATGTCCATCACCGTTGCTCCTTGGGAGGCAAAGCTGTCTATTTCAATGCAACAGCGTATCCCTGAACGATGATGATCATCACCTGTGTACTACTTCCTGTCCGACGGCTTTGTTGCCCCATCGCAGAAGAGCTGTTTTTCAGTGGGTACCTCACCAGCCATGTTCGCAGGTTCGGCAAGGCCGCCCCGTTGGTCATCACAATCCTCTTCTCGCTCTACCATCTCTGGGCACCCTTTGCCAACATCTTCTCAGTCATTATCTTCATAGTTGGAGTTGCAGCCTAAGCTTCTGTTCAAGGGCCTGTTCGACGATGGGAACAAGACTTAGACAGAGCTCTTGCAGTTTTGCAAGCTGCCAGGCCAGCTCTTGTTTATCATTAAAACCAAGCAGATTGACCAGCTTTGTGCCGTAGTACACAGGACCGAGACTATGGTCGGCCATGTGTGCGGTTGCCACCGCATGCCCTACACTTCGGCAAAAAAGCTTGTAGGCAGGATCAGTAATTTTTTAGGCATGCTTGTGCACCGCCCTGCTTGCCTTCATTGCTTCTCCGGTTCCCGC
>NZ_DJGW01000002.1:20373-20934 GCF_002432845.1 Sphaerochaeta sp. UBA5836 | reverse complement strand
TTCTGATCAAGATCTTCAGCTGTCCACAGCTCCTTGTGATGCATATAGGTGCTCTTGCGTACCTGATGGACTTCCTTCCACAGCACTGTCTCATCCCTGAAGGATAGCGGCAGACTGAGCACCAAGGGTGCAGTATTTCCCCTCTGGTAGCGCTCTGGAACCCAGACATAGGCAAACGGCTTGTAGGCAAGGAAAGCAATCTGGCTCTTGGAAACCCTCATGCGGTAAGGGCCGAGGGCTTTGAGGGCTTTCTCAACTGAAGTATAGAGCGCCAATGAGTGAGGGAAGCTTTCGAAGAATTGCTCAGCTGTCATAGCATGATGGTACTACAAGCCCTGCCAAATAAAAACATCTGCTCTCCTCTCTTCTCTTCAATGCTACAATACCAGTAAGAGAGGAACAGCCTGTGGAGCAAAAGCAAGTTGTCATTACAGAGAAACTACCCATCGGCATCAGCTTGTGTGCAATGGGTGGCCCGGTTCGGTATAACGGGAAGGGCATCGACGTCCTCTCTGCCTTGGGCAGGGAGAAAAACGACTTCACCTTCTTCCCTGTCTGCCC
>NZ_DJGW01000002.1:19750-20256 GCF_002432845.1 Sphaerochaeta sp. UBA5836 | reverse complement strand
TCCTGCGGTGTGTACCGAACTACGCTCAAGAATACCAAGCGCGGCAATCCTCCCGGAGTCTTTGGTTCGCTCCTGCTGGACGAAGGCTTTTTCCTCATTCCCTCAAGCGACCTGCAAAGCCCGCTGAAGTGGTGGGACTGGAGACGAAGGCTGCTTGCCTTCCACTGGTTTGCCAACCATCCCCTCTCCAGCATGCAGGAGCTCTATGAGACCTGGTACATTCTCAAGTTCCTCTGCCAGGAGTTGGACAATACCTGGGCGAGAGAGATGGGACGGACACTGGCCTCACTTTCCAAGAATGATTTCGCCCAATTCGAACCGACTTTCCGCTCCCAGGTTCTGGATCTGCTTCGCCGCCCATCCACTACCGCCAAGATCACGAACAGCCTGTGGAAGCACTACGCTCACTACCGCAAGAAGAAGGGAAAGAAGGTCGAAGAGATCAACAGCCCCGATTTCAAGCGCAATGTCACCACCATCACCAAGGAGCTGATCAAGATGGAGCG
>NZ_DJGW01000002.1:19048-19680 GCF_002432845.1 Sphaerochaeta sp. UBA5836 | reverse complement strand
ATATGGGCGAAATACGAAAGGGGAATCATGATCTCCGACGTCTTGGCAACTCGCATCCACCAACCGATGAAGTCAATCTGTAGTTGGGTGTAACGGCCGATAAGCAACCTCAATTCATTTTCCCAATCCAGGAATTGGTCGCAATCGGCAGAAGCAGACAGCATGCTGGTACGTATGCTTCTTCCCAACCTCAGCTTGGTGCACACAAGCGACAATGCATCGCACAACCATCGATACTGGCTGCATAGCAAATAGTCCTGCAAGTCGGGAACCAAGGCACTTGCCTTGTGGGCGATTATCTGCAGCTTCTCAATGCTCTCTTCTGAAATACTGAACAACGGCCTCATCAGATGATGGCTCTCCGGGTCCAGTACCCCGGCAACGCCTTCCGGAAGCGGCATGAGGGCTTCAAGATTGTCAGGAGGCAGAGCACTCGTGAGCATCCGGCCTGTAAGCGGTTCATCGAACAAAGCGATGACACACTGGCTTCGGTTCTTCGACCAGAACGCAGGAAGACGATGAATATGAGGAAGTAGCAGATGCAATGCCTGCAGCGCTGGTTCTCCCAGTACCTGGGAGAGCGGGCCCAGCTGCTCTTCAAGGGCAATCTTTTTGCCCGACCAACTCACCTC
>NZ_DJGW01000002.1:7067-18926 GCF_002432845.1 Sphaerochaeta sp. UBA5836 | reverse complement strand
GTCCTGTTGGAAGCGGCAAACTTCTTTGGTGTCGGATACTCATCATGCGGGTCATAGATCCAATCAAGGAAGACGATGTCTCGTGGAATGTGCTCCAGCAGTTCAGGGTGATGCAAAATCACATCACCGAAAACCATCAAGGTCTTTCCCTGCTTGGCTGCCAACTCCCGCAGCCTGAGCAGATGAGCCAGGTATACTTCACCCTTGCCCTCTCTCTCCACCATGGCATCACTCTTGCCAGCGCCCAGGTCGTAGGTTTCATCAGAATCGATGTTCAACACGGAGGAACTGAAATTGGGCAGAAACTCTGCATACATCCTATCCAGCAACGTGTACGTCTCTTCAACAGCGGGAGAGAGCGTCCAGTACAGGTCGCTCTCGCGCAGGTGCCGGTAGCCTTTGGTGGTGAGAAGGCGATTGCAGTGCCCGAAGGACTGCAGGTTCGCCTGCAGCTCGATGTAGTGTTCCTTGCACCACTGGTCAAGCTGCCGGATTTCCTCTGCGGTAATCGGATCGGCGCCTTGATGCACATCTTCAAGAAACGAGAAGGCAAAGGTGTGCTCGATGTAAAGCTGCAGCACATTGATCCTCAGCATGGCAAGCTTCGATACCAGTTGTTTCAGATAGTCCAGCGTATATACCCTGCCCCGACTGATATCGAGCATGAGGCCGCGGTTTTCAAGAACCGGCCAATCGACTATCTCCACGTCCAGGAGGGACCCGTCCTCGTTTGCCTGACGGGCTAGTTGCTGATAAGCCAGGCATCCATAGAACAACCCCTGTTCGGTTTGGGAACAGAGGTGAAGGGAATCCTCTTCGATGGCAAGGATGAAGCCTTGATCATGCTCGGGGGGGATTGCATCCAAAACCGAGCCGAATCGAATAAAGAATGACTCACCCTCGGTGTGGCCAAGTGTGACCACATCCAAAGTCTCGATGCTGAGGGTCTTCAGGACATAGTGTATATGCAGGGGGCAGTTGGTATAGACCGTGAGGCTCTTGTAGTTCAAACAGGTGGTTTTCGTCCCATAGGTCATCTGCTTGGGAACGGGAAACAATGTGTACATGATTACCTCCAAGGATAGGCACGGTCCCATAGGTTCGTGCAGTTGCCGGTCCACAGGGTGGTATACCCCTCGTGGGCCTTGTATGTTTCCATCCAGTAGTCCAGTGCAAGTCCTTGGTGCAGGGCAAGGCGCTGACTGTTGAGCCAGATGACTGCCTCGGCGTACCGGCTGGCAGCCTTGTCAAATGCGTAGACGGCACCTTCCGAGCCAATCTCCACCGCCTCATTTTTCCACAGCCGTACAAATTCGTTTCTCAAAGATAGAAAGACGCGATACAGCTCCTTGATGTCGAGAATCCAGCTTAAAATCTGGTCTTCGGTGACTGCCCTTTCCAGGAAAGACTGCCTGATGGCATGACTCAATTGCCCTTTTCGCCCGGTGAAGGAGAGACACCTTGCTGCATGCAGCAGCTCCTCTTGGAACACAGAGTCATCCCTACTCTGTCCCAGTTGGTTGAGAGCCTCTCGGGCAAGGCTCTCGACAGAGGCAAACGTCTCTTTCGAAATAGAGGGGTAGGCATCGTCGCCGACCAAGGACAGGCCTTTGAACAGGTCGTCGAAAAAGGCGTAGAAAATCTGGGTCTTGAACGCTGTGGTAGCCGATGGCAGGGTGTTGATCGCACCAAGAAGCGAATATGCCTTGCTTTGGTGGGCATCGGCGAAGAAAAGAGCATGCAAGGCCGCGTCCAGCTCTTTTTCTTGGGTGACTGCACCATTGTAGGCGTGCTCGGCCCCCCGTACAAAGCCGTGATAGCTGAAGGATATCGGTTGATGATGGCCGTAATCACCCCAATGGGTGACCAGTACGCCTTGCACCTGTCTGGCAAAACCCTCCTTGATGTAGTTTCGTATGTTAGCATCAGCCTGCTGGGTTCGGGGGAAGAGTGCATTCCAGCTGCTGGTACCCGGTGCCAGCCAGAAGGGGCGTTTGCTTGCATCGTGATTGTCCAAGGAAGGGAATTTCTCCAAAGGATTGTAGTTCCAGTCGATGAACACCAAGTCATCATCCAATTCGTCCTGAAGGTTTGGATACTTGTTCAAGCAATCGCCCCAGAGTTGGAGCTTGACGGCTCCCGCTTTGCGGGCGACGGAGGCAATTCTTTGGATGTGCTCTTTGAAGACTTCGCGCCCGCCCTTCTGCTTTACTGCCTGTTTGCTGTATCCGGTCCCCAGGTCATACGCTTCATCCAGATTCAGATTCAAGGTCTTGGACGTAAACCAGGGAAGCACTTCATGGAAAATATCGGAGAAAAGGTCATAGATTTCAGGCTTGCCTGCGGCAAAGCTGAACAAGGAGACTTCCGACTCGGCAAGGGTATGGTAACCGGGGTTTCTCAGAAGCCCGTGGGCATGGGAGAGGCATTGTATATTTGGCTGGAGCTCAATGCCGTACTGCTTGCAATAGGCATCCAGATACGCCACCTCCTCCTTGGTGTAGTAGCCGTTGGAACGAGAGAGCAAAGGATGGGATTGCAGTATGTAGCAGTCTTCCATGTAGAGTTGCAGAACATTGTATTTATAGGAGGCGAGCAAACGGATCACTTCCTCCATTTTTTTTCGATTGGGAATTTTTCCTCGGGAGACATCAAGCATGACCCCCCGGTAGGGAATCGATGGATAGTCCTCAATGAGGGTGAGCGGAAGCAGCCCGTCTGTCTGCCTTGCAAGCTGCTCGAGGGTGGCAAAGGCATTGCGAACAGAGGCGGGCGAGATACCATCGATGATGACCTCATCGGCTTTGATGGTAAGCCGATACGCTTCTCTGGCCAGCAGGTCGTGATGAGCAAAGGTATCGGGTACCGGGACAGGCTTTCGCTCAATGCGGATGGGAATGCCATCGTTGTTGATAGGCGAAAGCATTGCTGTAGCAAGAGGCTGGAGGGAAGCATCAAGCGATGCAATGCAGAAGCCACGCTCTGCATGACAGAATCCTGGTGAAACAACAGAGATGTGCTTGGGATGGGGAATGAAATACATGATTGGATATCTCCGGTAGAGGAAATTGGACCGGGCCGATAGGTTACATCGGCCCGGATCCGTTTCGATTCGTTTATTTTGCCTTGATCATCCCATGCAACAACTGGTAGACGACAAAGTTGTCATCACCGGCGGAGTTGAGGTACAGGTTCTCAGGCCCTTCCCAGATGGTCCTCAGGCCATTGCTGGTCAAGTTTCGGGCCTGCTTGGAGTAGAGAGGAAGCACCGGCAAGGTCTCGCTGAACGCGATGGCGAGTTTGCTGATGATTTTCTTCTGCTGATCGACATCCCAACCCTTGACGGAGTCTTGGATCAAGGTATTGAAGTTCACCTCGCCCAAGGAAGTCTTCTGCACCATCGGAAATGAAATTCCCACCCCGGCGGCCCCGGTGTTGCTTGCCAACAGAGGTCCTTCGTAGGCGTACATCGGATGCGGTTGACCGGTTCCGAAGAACGACATGGCCAACTCAAACTTGCCACTGTTGATGTTCGGGGTTCTCTGGGTGGATTCAATTCCGTGGAATGTCGTCTTGATGCCGAATGCAGTCAACTGCTGGGCGGCTTCCGTAGCTGCTGTTGAGGCATCGGCCCATCCGCTGGGGCACTGCAAAGCCAGTTCAAAGGGTCTGCCGTTTGCCAGGTACCACACATTGTTGCGCTTGCTCAATCCTGCTTCCTTGAGCAGGGCTTCCGCCTTGGCGAAATCGACCGGATAGGTGTTGAGCTTGCTGACATCGACCCAGGATTCAGTTACGCTGTCACCAAGGCCGGTCGCATACTTGACTCCGACCGATACTCCGGGAAGAGCAAGTTGTCCGATGCGGTTGCGGTCGATGACATGGGCGATGGCTTGGCGAACGCGGACATCACCGAGGGGGGCGAGGGCATGGTTGAAGTAGATGGCAAGACCATCGACGCCGGGAAGTTGGACAAACGTGTATCCCGCCCGCTCGAAAGCCTGCATCGATGAGGCCGGGAAGACGTGGGTCAGGTAGTCGATCTTGCCGCTGAGTACCAGCGGGGTAAGATCGGGAACATCACCGTTGTAAATGGTCAAGGTCTTGAACTTGACCTTGTCAGCAAGGAAGGAGTTGGGGTTGAGCGGCATCTCAATGCTTGCCTGGCTCACCTTGGCAGGATCGATGTAGTACGGACCACTGGAGTTCACCAAGGTGGGGCGGAAGGAGTTGAAGTCTGCAACAAGGTTCTTCCACTCCTGGCTGGTGGAATCGAGACCCTTCTTGACCAGCTCGGCGGTCTTCTCTGCATAGCTTCCATACGTCAGGGTATCGACAATGGGCTTGCGCAGCACATTGCGGATAAACAACGGAGTGGCGCTCTTGATGCCGAATTTCACCTGTGTGTCCGAAACAACCGTCACATCGCTTATGTACGTCCATGCAGGGTTGCCTACCAGGCGATAGACATAGAAGGTGGTCCAGACATCCTTGGCTGTCACCTTCTCGCCGGTAAGCCACTTGGCATCGCTGCGCAAGTTCACCGTCATGACAGTTGAAGCATCGTCGATGTTCCAGTCGGTTGCCAGCATGGGGGTATACTCCCCGGTAGCATTGAGGTACAGAGCCAAGGGCAGTTGATGCATCTCTCTCCAGAATTTGAGCTCGATGGCATTGGCTACGAACATGTTGAAATGCCCGGTCGGAGGGATGGAATACGGCCAACCTCCGGCGAACGTCGGTGCCAGCTGAGGTCCTTGAGGAGCAGGGGCGGTCGGTTCAACGTTTCCTGCTGCACCGAGGCTCACTACAATGAGCAAACACATAGCAAGTACAAAACCTAGTCTTCTCTTTCTCATATCAAACTCCTTTTTCGTCGTATGAGTCTTTCTTATTACGTCTCTCCTTCACGGAGAAGAGTAAACTTATTACCATCAGGATCACTGCAATCACCAAGTTCACATAGGTGATAGTGCGCTCGGTACTGCCTGTCATCTGAAGGGGAAGCATCCAGATGGACAGAATCAGAGAGAAAATGCCGAAGCCCAGCATCAGGTAACTCCATCCTTTTTTCATGACTGCTCCTGATACAAATGACAGGAAACCTGCCAAGAGTCGTCAATCGGCCGTAGATTCGGAGTGATGCGTTCACACAAGCCTGCAATAGCCTCGGGGCAGCGCGGGGAGAGACTGCAACCTGGGGGGATATGCCTGAATGAGGGAATCTCAACACCTTTGAGTTCATACGCATCAACCTCATCAATTTTTCCGGCAGCCAGGATTGCCTTGGTATAGGGGTGATGGGGATTGCCGAGCACCTGTTCGGCAGGTCCCATCTCCACAACCTGACCAAGGTACATCACCGCCAATCGCTGGCCCCAGGCGAAGTATCGGCCCAAGGCAAGGTCGTGGGTGATATACAGATAGGCCACCCCCATTTTCTGCTGGATTTCTTTCAAGGTCTGCAACAAGCTGATCCGCATCGAGGTATCAATCATGCTGGTGGCTTCGTCAACTACGATGAACTTCGGATTCATGGAGAGTACCCGTGCAATGCTCACCCGCTGGCGCTGTCCTCCCGAAAGGTTTGCCGGATACTTGTCAATGAAGTCATCCACCGGAGTAAGGCCGACCATCTCCAACAGGTGGACCACCTGGCTGTACAAGGAGGCGAAATCACCAGCCTTCTTATGCCGCTTCAGCGGGGCCGCGATCATATCAAAGACCATCTGTGTCGGATTGAGTGATTCGTAGGGATTTTGATGAATCATCTGCACATCGGTTCGGAACGTTTTCCAATCCTTCTTGTCCAGTTTTGAAACTTCCTTGCCGTTGTAACGGAACGACCCAGCGCTGTAACTTTGCAACCCCGCCAGAATCTTCCCCAAGGTGGTCTTTCCGCACCCCGACTCCCCTACGACGCAGATGGTCTGGGAAGCATCAAGGCTGAGATCAATACCGCGGAGAATTTGAACATCACCGGTCTTGCGATTGTGGAAGGACTTCTCCAAATCCTTGATTTCAATGAGTGCCATTGGGTGCCTCCTTGAGTGCATGACAGGCCGCCCAACGGTCAGGTCCTACCTGCTTGAGGCGGGGCACCTCGATTTTGCACCGCTGGTGGCAGAGTTCACAGCGCGGTGCAAACAAGCAACCTTGCATCTTCTCCACCAAGTCAGGTGTAGAACCCGGGATGGAATACAGTTGTTCAAACGAGGCATCGAGGCTGGGAATCGCCTTCAGCAACCCCTTGCTGTACGGATGTTTTGGATCTGAAAAAAATGCCTTGGTCGGAGAGTTCTCCACCACCGTCCCTGCATACATGGTTACCACCCGATCCGAAAGCTGGGTCACGATTCCCAGGTCATGGGTGATGAACATCATGCTGAAACCCTGCGATGAGCGAAGCTCGTTCAACAGTCTCAGGATTTTCTTCTGGGTGATGAGGTCCAGTGCCGTGGTCGGCTCATCAAGGATGACCAACTGCGGATCAAGCAGCAGGGAGAGCGCTATCAAGGTACGCTGCTTCATGCCGCCGGACAGTTCATGCGGATAGGCATTCAGCACTGTTTCACTGTCCAGATAAACCAACTCAAGCAACTTTTTCGCACGTGCAAGCACCTTCTCAGGTTCATAGGGATTCTCATGGGCTTTCGCCGTATCGAGGAACTGGGTATAAATCTTGGCAACGGGGTTGAAAGAGCTCTGCGAAGCCTGGAACATCATGACAATGTTGTTCCATCGAAGAGGGCGCATCTGGTTCTCGTTCAGCTTTGTCAAATCAATGCTCTTCTGTCCCTCGGGAGCGAACCAAATCGAGCCTTCGACAATCGAAGCGTTGCGGCTGAGCATCTGTACAATGGAGGTTGCCAACGTGGTTTTACCGCATCCTGACTCGCCGATCACGGCTACCGAAGTCTGGTGGTCGATCGAGAAGCTTGCTTGGTGCACTGCTTCAAGGCTGCCCCGCTTGGTGCGATAGTGAATCGAAATATTCTGTATGTCCAACAGTGGTGGTCTCTGCATGCAGGCTTCTCCTCTTACTTACTTTTGCAGGGCAGGGTTGAAGAACTCTTCCATCGAGCGGGAGATCCACACCAAGGAGAGAATCAACAAACAGATGACGATGGTCGGAGCAAGCAGGAACCAAATAGCATCGGGGTTGTAGATGACCCCCTGGTTCCAGGCCACATTGATCATGACTCCCCAGTTCTGGTCCAAGGGGAGCAAGCCAAGAAAGACCAACCCGACTTGCGAGTAGATGGCAGCCCGCATGAGCAACGTGAAGTTTGCGACTACGAAACCCATCATGTTCGGCAGCACTTCCTTGAATATGATGTGCACCTTTCCCATGTCGAGCATGAATGCCGCCTCGACGAAGTCCCGGTTTCTCAACGACAGAACTTCAGCCCGGACGGTTCGGTAGAGCCCTGCCCAGGAAAGAATTGCCAGCACGATGGCAAGGGTGGTTGCATTCAGGGTGAAGAAGCCCGAGAGGACCACCAACAACGGAAAGCGGGGAATGGTGAGCCAGACATCTGCAAAGAAGAGCAACATCTCATCAAATTTTCCACCGACCAAAGCCGAGAGGGAGCCCAGCGTTATACCCAGCACTACTGCAATGCTTGCGGTCATGAACGACATGACCAACAGTTCCCTGCCGCCGCTGACAATCTGCGCCCAAACATCCCTTCCCAGGTGGTCGGTTCCCAAAATGTGCTCGGAAGAGGGAGGCATGAGCAGTTTTGTCGGATCGGAGATGGTATCAAGCGGGAACCAGATGGGCCCGATCGCAGACATCAGGATGATTGCCATCAGAAGTATGAAACCCAAGGTTCCGATGGGATCGCCGAACAAGGCTGAACGCAGGTTTCGGAAGGTTCTGCTCCACTTGGTGGTGGTATGTTTTTTTGCCAAGGCTTGTAGATCATCAGGCATGGGAAGCCCCTCCTTTCACTCGAATCCTGGGGTCAAGCACGCTGTATACCAATTCTGCCAAAAGGTTTGCAAGCACGATGGCAATCGTCATGACCAAGAAGATGCCCTGCATCAATGGATAGTCCCTGTTGGTGGTTGCCTTGAGCAACTCCAGACCGATTCCTTGGTATACGAACAGCTGCTCGATGATGAGCGAGCCCCCGATGATGAAGCCCAGGCGCATCGCAAACTCGGTGGCGATGGGCAGCATTGCATTGCGTCCGATGTAGGAGGTAAGGATGGTGCGGTTGGAGAGCCCCCGAGCCCGGGCGATGACAGCATAGTCGGCGTTCAAGCAGCCGGTGGTGCTTCCCTTCATGAGGATGACCCAGATGCCGATCTGTGAGAGGAAATACGTCAGGATGGGACCGAAGCCATGCTCCAAAACGCTCTTTATGAACGGCCAATTGAAGCCTGCGGTGACGCCGGCATCAAAATTACCCCTCATCTGGAAGATGGGTACGATGCTTTTTGTCCCTCCATAGGTGAAGACGCCAAAAATGAGTATGACAAAAATGGCAATGAGGAAGTCGGGAATGGCACTGAGGAATGAACTCAAACCAGAGATGATCGGTTCGTACCAGCTGTTGCGCCGATAGGCGGAAATGGCTCCCAAGACTATGCCTACCAAAAAGGAGAGGATGAGGCCTGTACCGACAGTGAACAAGGTCCAAGGCAGACGGCTTGCTATGATCGTGGAGACTTGAACACCGGGGGAGAGAAACGAGGTGCCGAAGTCCAGCTGTACAGCAGCTTTGAGGTAATCGAAATATTGGATCAGCAGGCCTTTGTCCAAATCGATGGAAAACAGGGCCTTGGCACGGGCATTCGCCTCTTCGTAGCTCATACCGTACTGGACAACCAGGTTCTGGATGTACTGTTCGATCGGGTTGGACGGCATGAGCCGGATCAGGAAGAAAATCAGGGTTGTCACCACCCAGACGGTGAATACAACCTTGAAGATTCTTCCTCCGACGTACCGCAATGTTTCCTGTTTCATGGTCATCTCCTGTCGATTCCACTCAGTACGGTGGAGATGTAGGTATCGGCGACCAAGAGAACCACTCCTTTGGCAGGCAGGGAGAGGTGCTCTTGTGAAATTACTTCGATTGGATAGGGGCAATCCTTGAAGATGGCTTTGATCTGAAGGATGCTCTCGTTGCTCAGGTCACTGAGCAACCCGCCTGTCAGGCATACAAACTGCGGGTCGATGAGATAGAGAGCTTTCAGAATTGATTCCTCCAAGAGTCCCATAAGCTGAACCGGGTCTTGATACAGTGCATTCTGTTCAACCAGATTCTGGATATGACGATCGGAAAAGAAAATTTCACCGCTTGCACCGTTGCAACCTTTGAACAATTTCCCATCAATGATGATGCCGCTTCCGATGCCGAAGGGTTTTTCGTTGATGATGAAGACCATGGAGGAGGCCTTTTCCTGCTTGCTGGCAGTCTGGTAGTACACAGCGGCACAGTTTGCATCATTCTCAACTACTACGTGCAGGTTGGGAAACGCAGATCGGATGGATGCGGTAAAACCTTCCACTTTCCAAATTTTCGGTACTTCTCGATCGACGATCGTACGTTTGAACGAGGAGAGGTTCCCTTCATTGTCCACCACCGACTTGACGGCGATACCCACCCCTTTGATATTCTCATACACGTTGGTGAAGTGGTCGATGATCAAGATGATCTTTTGCGTCAACTCTTGGGGGGTAGGATTTTCCAAAGGAATATGCTGGAAGTGGATTTCTTGGTCTGCAAGCCCGATTACATGCAAATCGATGAAGGTTTCTTCCAAGTACAGACCGAGAAAATATGCACGCTCATTGGCAATCTCAAGGTATTGGCCGGGTTTGCCGACTTTGCCTTTTGCAGCGCTGTTCTCCTGGGAAGAAGGTTGCAACAGCCCTTCCCTTTTCAGGTCGTTGACCAGATACGATATTGTTGAAGCTTGTACATGAAGCTTTTCCTTGAGTTCAGCCTGAGTGAGGGTGCCTTCCAATCGCAGGGTCTGAAAGAGAGCGAACATGTTTTGGTAACGTTCCTGAGATTTGTTCATAAGCCTCTCTAAATTAATTCGTTCAAACTATGAATTAATTCTGAAGCACATTTTTACTTCTGTCAATTGTTTTTTTATGAAACTTTCTCGCTTGCATGTTTCTGGGTGTACGCATAGGAACAAACCATTGAAGTCAGAGGACTTACCAACACCAATCCTATACAGCCGATAAGGGTGTGCAGGATTTCTGAAGCCACGCTTTGGGAGTTGAGAATGCTCATCAGCGGGGTTCCTTGGGCCATGTACACCATCATGATGGTCAGGTAGCTGCCGAGATAGGCAAGCAGCAAGGTGGTGGTTTGACTGCCCACCACCGATTGGCCGATGTGCATGCCGCTGGCAAACAGCTGTCTGCGTGTTACTTGTGGATTATGCAGATGCACCTCGTCCAAGGCTGCACTGATGTCGATGGCCAAATCGAGTATGGCACCGCTGCAGGAAAGGTAGATGGCCGCTTGCAGCAGCTTGGTCAGATTGACCTGCTCGAACCCGGCAAACAACAGGGATTCCGACCAGCTCATCACCGCCCCATGGATGGAAAAGTATGAGGTGCCGACCATGGCAAGCAGGCAGGTGACCAGCGAGCACAGCAAGGAGCTTGCAATGGCGCAGTAGGCTTTTCTGGTGAGGCCGGCAACCAGAAGCAGACAGGAGACGGTCAAGACCGCCCCTACCAGCAGGGCGACGAATATCGGCTCATACCCTTTCAGGCAGAGCGGAATAAGAATCTTCCAGATCAAGAGGAAGGCAAGGGTGAAGGAGAGCAGGGTCCGCAGCCCTTTCCTTCCTGAGACCAACACGAGCAGCAGGGCGAAGAGTCCAAGCAGCTGCAGCTCCTTGGAAACACGGTAGAGGCTTACCATGTTGGCAAAGATGATTTCTCCGTCTTCAGCCCGCTCCACCAACACCCAGGCCAAATCGCCTTCCTGATAGACGGTATCGAATTCCATCTTGCCTCCCAGCAAGTTGACAGCATCGATTTCCTTCTGCTTATAGGGAGATGAGAGCAGGCGGACGGTGACCACCTGTTCTCCCATGTTCACGACCCCTTTCTTGAAGAGATTGGAGTTGTTCACTGCAACGACGCGGGCTTTTGTTCCCAAGGCGTTGCTGTAAAGTTCCCGTTCAAAACCGGTGGGGATTACAAACAAGATAAGAGCAAGAATGAGCAATCCAACAATCAGAATATGTTCACGAACGGCCAACGTTATTTTCATCACAGGTTCCTTTACAAAACTCTCCCCCCGGTTGGAGGGAGAGGAGGAGAATAGGTTCTTGTCTTGGTTATACAACGCCGGTCAGCTGCTTCAGCTTGTCATAGACTTCGGTGTTGTCGTATGAACCACTGAAGAGCTCGCTGCCGCTGCCGTATGCGTATACGCCGACCGGGGTTCCGGTGTGGGAGTAACTGGTCCAACCGATACCTGCCTTGTTGTTGAGAATATGGGTCAGTGTGACAGAGAACGGATTGTATCCACCATACAGCAGGTAGGCTTGGTCGCTGCCATCGCGCTGTTTTGCGGGAAGCATCGCCTGCTTGAAGGCTGCTTCCAGCTTTGCGTATTCAAGATCGGAGAGGACCAAGGCCTTGTTTGCAGTGCTCTTGCCGGGGGCGACCAGACCAAAATCAGCTTCAACCAGAGCGAGCGCCTGGTTGAATCCCATAGTGGGATTCGCTTGCTGCAGCTTGGAGAACTTCTCATCAAAGGCGACGTAGGAAAGCTTCTGGTTGTACAGGATGTCCAAGGCGGTATTGTAACCAGTACCGGCATAGCCGATGGTCATGCCGCCGGTCTCGTGGTCTCCGGTGACAACGATCAA
>NZ_DJGW01000002.1:4691-7021 GCF_002432845.1 Sphaerochaeta sp. UBA5836 | reverse complement strand
CAGGTCGTAGATTTCCGCTGCAGCGTCGTTGGCATGGCAGGCCCAGTCGATTTTTCCCGACTCAACCATCATGAAGAAGCCTTCGGGATTGTTCAGTACATCGATGCCCTTCTGGACAAACTGTGCAAGGCTTACATCGTTTTCGTTCATATCCATCGCATAGGGCATGGAACCGCTGTCCTGAAGCCTCGGGTTCTGGGCGTACACCTTGCCGCTTGCCGAGGTGAGGTTGAGAATCTGACTCTTGCTGTCGGTAACCAGGTAACCGGCTTCCAGAAGCAGGTTGTAAATACTCTTCCTTCCCCCGTCATCCGGCTTGCTGATCGCCCCGCCGCCAAAGTAATCGAAGCCGCTGGCAACCATCTGGACGCCGATGTCGTAATAGCTGTTTCTGGACGGCACATGGGCATAATAGGCGGCGGGAGTGGCGTGATTGAGGGTAACCGTAGAAACCAAACCAACTTTCCACCCCTTCTGCTGCTTTACCTGTTCGGCAATGGTCTTGCCCACCATCTGCTTGTCGATTCCGAGCCCGATGGTGCCGCTGTGGGTCTTGTACCCGCTTGAGAGCGACGTGGCCGTGGATGCCGAGTCGGGACAGAAGGAGGTTGCATCAAAGGTGGTCTGCAGTCCGACTACCGGGAACTCGGTGAAGGTCAGCGGCTTCAGCGAGAGATTGCCCTTCTCATTGCTGCCTTTCAGTATTTGTGCTGCGTTGATCTGCACATGGCTCATACCGTCTCCAATGAACATGAAGACGTACTTGGGCTTGGCCTGTGTCTCAATCGACACTGCCGTTGCACCCTGATTCTCCCCTACTGCTTGTGCCGTAAGGCCTGCCAAAACCGCTGCAAGGAGCAACAGCACCATCATCAATCGTTTTTTCATGATTTCCTCCAACAAACTAACTGGATGGCCATACGATGGAGTATGATTGCTAGCATTTTGCGAACAATTGGTAAGAAATTATGCAGAAAAGCATGAGCCTCGGCACTGGCACCTCCGCTGCCAGGCTGCTACCATAGGATTATGTATGAGTTTCCTCCGTTGAACAAACGCACAAGAAAACGGGAGTTTTCCCTGTATGGCGATCAAGAGCGCGCAGCTGTTGTGTATTATTGGCTCTTCAGCAGGAAAGGCTTTCGAGAACTCGATACCCTCTGCCTTGGCTTGGATGGCAGGCAAAGCCATGGTTGGCAATCGATGGGCATCGCCCATTATCTGGGCCTCGATGGAACGCATCACGGCTTTTTTGAAGGAGCCCTGCCTTCCTATGCCTTGAACACCTTGCTTGCCCACCAACGGGAGGATCAATCCTTCGCCCTGATTTATTGTTATCTTCGTGACTGGTTCATCGCCCATCCGCAGTCAGGAAACCTTACTGAGGAACTGGTCAAGGAGAAGGACCCGGATTACCATACCGACCATGTCGAGGCTTCCTACTGGATACGGGAGACGCTTTTGGCCAAGGCTCCGCAGGCAAGCATCGATCAGAAACTTTTGAGTCTTCTTTCGGTCAACACCTCCGACCAGACGATAAAACTGGGCTCGAAGCGCTATTTCTACAGCAAGGGCGCTCTCAAGCAGGCTGTCAAATGCCTCTATGACTTTCAGTGCCAGATCTGCGGTACCAGGATTTATCGTCCCGGCTGGATCAAGACATTGAGCCGTGAGGAGCAATGGGGCTATCTCAATGCCGATGCCCACCACATCCAGCCGCTCTCCCAAGAGGGCCCCGACTCCCTTGCCAATCTGCTGTGTCTCTGCCCTTCCTGCCATCGAAGGTTCCACACCCGACAGTTCACGTTGCTGGAGCACAATAGGAGAATCGGGTGTGAGGACCAGGTTCTCCACACAAGTTGGGAGATCCTGGCCAAGCATCCGATTGTGATAGGTACGACCGATCATTGAACTTTATTCCGAAGAAATCTATTCAGAAAGTAAGGATAAATTGCCTGTTAGCCTCTGTTGGTGGTATACTCTCCCAAAGGAGATTCAAAGGTGTCGACACTCTATGAACGGGCATTGGGATCACTGCTTGGCAGTTTTGTCGGTGATGCCTTTGGAGCCCAGACCGAGTTCAAACGTGCCAAGGATGTTCTGAGGCAGCACCCTGATGGAATCCATGAGATGGACGACAGCCCGCGCTCGGTGGGAAGCGTCGGCGAGATTACCGACGACAGTGAGATGGCTATCATGATGATCCAAAGCATTCTCAAGCATGGCTCATATTCACAAGACCTGGTGCGGAAATCCTACCAACGGTGGCGCAATGCAGGGCCTGAGGACATCGGTATCACCATCTGCGGTGCTCTCGATGGGAGGATGAA
>NZ_DJGW01000002.1:3936-4611 GCF_002432845.1 Sphaerochaeta sp. UBA5836 | reverse complement strand
GCCCTCAGCCTTGCCATCTGCAAAGGGTGGAGCGCCCAAGAGGTTTACTCCTACCTTGTTGAGACGGCTCCTTCCTATGTGACTGAAAAAGAGGTGTTGGTTGCCCTGAGTAATGCAAAAAATGCACCACCCGAGGGGATTGATGGAAGTCTCAAGGGGTGGGTTCTCATCGCTTTCCAGCTTGCCTTCTATACTGTTCTGCACGCAAAAAGCTTTGAAGAGGGGATGGTCGACCTTACCATGCGCGCTGGCGATGCCGATACCAATGCAGCCATCTATGGAGCTTTGGCGGGAGCCTTCTGCGGCGTAGAGGGAATCCCGCTGCGTTGGAGGGAAGCTCTGAAGCCGACAGCCTGCATCAAGCGGCTGTTCATCTATGGTGAAGAGCCGCTAGCCAAGCAAGCCGAGGTGTGGACCACGGCGCTGTTGGAGCTGCCGGTGATGGGTATCTTCCAATAAGATTCAGAGGCTTGTCACTCTTGTACAACTGGTTGCCTTGCTTGTCGGCCTCTCAAGGAGGAAGCGTTCATCAGAGTAACCACAAAGGTGATCAGGACCACCGATGCATCGATCCCCCCTTGTATGCATCCTTCCCTTCCAGATTCTCTACAAAATTGCTCATATAGTTCCAACCGGTCTCATTATCCCCTCCCATGCTCATCAGCTGGATGACCA
>NZ_DJGW01000002.1:0-3866 GCF_002432845.1 Sphaerochaeta sp. UBA5836 | reverse complement strand
CTTGTCCATATGCCACACATAGACTATAAAGTACGTATCGGAGGCCGCTGTGTTCTACTACCTTGTCAAATTAGCCCTTTCTGCATCCATAATCGTTGCCGTCAGTGAAATTGCCAAACGAAGCTCGTTCTTTGGAGCGCTTATCGCCTCGTTGCCTCTCACGTCCCTGCTTGCCCTGATTTGGATGTATATCGATAAGACGGAGACAAAGGCAATCGCCGACCTCTCCCGATCTATTTTCTTTCTTGTGTTACCCTCATTGGCATTTTTCCTGCTCTTTCCAGTCCTGCTTACCAAAGGGTTGCACTTCTGGGTGAGTTTGGGAATTTCCGTTGCCGCCACCATAGTCCTGTATGGTTTGCTTGTTTGGGTGCTCCAATTGTTGCATGTGACGCTCTAGGCTTGGTTGTTTACCCAAGGTGTTAGCAAGCCAGAACCAGCAATATCCTCAACCTTCAAGGGTTTGGAGAAGTAATAGCCCTGCAATTTGTCACAGCCGTTCTGCTGGAGATATTGCACCTGCTCTTCTGTCTCCACCCCTTCGGCAAGCACCTCGATTCCCAGGTTCTTCGCTGTCTGGATGATGCTCTTGATCAAGGCCATATCTTTTTTCGAGCCGGTGGTTATCCCCTGCACGAATTCAATGTCGATCTTCAGTTGGTCGATCGGGTAGGTCCTCAGCCTGCTGAACGAAGAATGTCCGGTTCCAAAATCATCGATTGCCAATGAAATGCCCAGCTGCTTCAGTTCGATCAAGCGTTGCAACAACAACGGCTCTCCCAAGAAGTTCGAACTCTCGGTGACCTCAATCTGTAGGTATGTGCTGTCCACACCGGTTTCAGCGAGTATCGCCCGGACTTTTTCAACAATGTGAGCGTCCCTGAGCTGCACCAACGAGAGATTGATCGACATGACCAGAGCTTCTTGGTACGTTTGATTGAAAAAGACAAGCTGTTTGCAGGCTTCTTTCAGGACAAACAAGCCGATTGGGCGGATAAGACCGGTCTGTTCGGCAAGCGGGATAAAGTCAGCTGGTAAAACAATACCGTAATCCGGGTTCTTCCACCGTAGCAGAGCCTCGAAACCACACACCTTTCGGGTTTCTGTACATATCTGGGGTTGATACTCAATGAACAGCTCGTTCCTATCGAGAGCGCGATAGAGACTGTTGGTCAGACGCAGTCTCTTGGTTGTCTGCGCTTTCATCTCCTCAGTACAGTAAGCAACTTGGTTTTTCCCCTTTGCCTTGGCGGCATACATGGCGATATCGGCATTCATGATCAGCGTCTGGGCGTCGGGACCATCGTTCGGATAGAGGGAGACGCCAATGCTGGCCGGAAGGAAGTATTCTTCAGTGCCTAAGACAATAGGCCGCTTGAGTGCCTGCATGATCGCCTTAGTCACCAACAGGATGTCTGTCTCTTTCTGCCGTTGCACTTCCATCAGGAACTCGTCACCGCCGAAGCGGGCGATGATATCATCCTTGTCCAGGACAGCCGCCATTACTTCTGCAATTTTGCTTAACACCAGGTCTCCGGTGGCATGCCCTGCGGTGTCGTTGATGGACTTGAAGGAGTCGAAATCGAGAAACAGGATTCCTATGACTTGCTTGCCATGTGAATGTTTTGCAATCGTTTGGTTGACATGGTCGATGAAGTAGTCACGATTGGGAAGCCTGGTCAGCGAATCATAAAAAGCCATATTGTAGAGCTTGTTTTGTGATTGCTCGAGTTCACTGCGCTGGGTATCGATGTGTGATATGTACCATTCAGAGCGTTGTTCAAACACCCTGATCAGATAAATAACCAGCAATACCCCGATGTAAGAGATGATGCCTGGAATCGGGGTTGGAGAGTTGGTCCTGATCAAAAACAGTATCGAGGAAACAAGGTTCGCCCCATTGAGAAGCAGGGTGGCGATGACTCCGGTCTTTTTCGCCCGAAGGACGAGGTAGATGGATATGAACATCTGTAGCTGGGTGATGATGCCTCTGAACGTCGATTCTTCCAATTGGAGGGCAGCCACAAGTTCGGAGTCGGCGGATAGACGCGTTTGTAGCACAGAAATAAACACATAGAGTGCTACCAGGATGAAGATGGTGGTGTACCGGGAAGGAGCCCCCAATCCCACTACTTGAGGATTACGACTTCTCAGGACTTGAGAAATGACCACTACAGGAATGGTAAGGATGATGGGCGCAAGTTGGGGCAGTTCCAAGCCGAAGGCCGGCAGCAGGACATCAGTGAGCGTCCCGACAAGAAATGCAACCAGAAGAGAGAACAAAATCTGTTTTTTTGCCGTTTTCTCCGTTTCTGTTCTCCATGCAGCCAGCAGATAGAGTCCCAAGAGCGTGTACCCGGAGAAATAGGCATAAAAGGCATAGTCCCAAAAGGTATCGACTGAAGAGGATGACCAACCAAATCGTGTGAAAACCAATGAATAATCGTAAAGATTGGACGGGAGGCCATAGACGAGAATCATCAAGAGAGAGGGGATGAAGAGGAGTGGATAGCAGGTGCGATGAAGCTTGCGGCCTGTCAGGAGCAACACAAACAGGACGAGGATTACATAGATACCCACCCAACCAAAGGCTGATATTCGCTGTCCGGCGATGGCGATATTCAGATTTGGAGCGACTGTGGATACCGTAAGTCCAAGGGTCCATATGATCAGACAAATCACCAGGGCGAAAAATGCCCGATTGATGCGCGAAGTGCGGTCGCTCTGCATGACCAGAATTCCACTGACCAAGGAGACTATGCAAACAGTGATGAACAGCATGGCAAACAACGATGTACTGAGCAATGCTCACTCTCCTTCGGCTTCAGTGTACATGACTTCATAATAGTACACCGGCTTGGGAGTTGCAATGGGAGACAATTTGTATCTTTTTATTCTATAAGAATATAACTTATACCATACTTTGTATTACTTTCTCGCCAAGAGTATATTCAACCACCTCTCATTACCTCTGCCTTGGCGAACATCTGCTGAGTGGGAGAGCTGTACCAGCTCAAACAGGGAAAGCTCAGTAAGGAACTCCTGAAAACCCTGCTCGGTAAAGCAGGTGAACAAGCGCCCTTCGTTTGTGAAATCTTCCGGACGATCTTTGAAGGAGCAATAGAGCAACCCTTGGGGCTTGAGGGCCCTATGCAGCAAGCCAAAGACGAATCCCAGCTCTACTCTTGGTACATGCAAGAGCGATGCACAGGCCCAGATGCCGTCAAAGGTAGAGTCATAGTCCAATTCCGCAAAGGAAAGCTTTCGGACAGCAAGGCCTGTGAGAGCTCTTGCATGCTCGACCATCGCACTACTGTTGTCGAAAGCCTCAACCTTATAGCCCTGCTCCAAGAAATGGAGGCTGTCACGGCCGCTGCCGCATCCGGCATCCAAAATGGAAGCGCCTTTTGGCAGATAAGGCAGAAACAGCGAGTATTGAGAGCTCATATCCACCGAGACAGTACTGTTGATGTAGGTGTCTGCATGCTTGTCATAGTAGTTCATCAGGGAGGCCTCCGAGATCTTGATAGTACTCTTTAAGGTTTTCAGTAAGCAAGCTTGTACACTCACTGATATCTTGAGCTGTAAGAGAGGAATATAAAACTGAATTGAAACCAATCAGATTAAGGTCCTTAAGGTAGTGGACAAACCGCTTGCGCTCGAATTTTTCAAACGGATTTGCAAGCATATTTCGTTTGACTGCAACCCTATCGGAAAGGAATTGTTCAGTATATGTACATCGCTGGCGATCCACCGGTAATTGAGATGCCAAACGGTTGAGATAAAACCGACGATAGTCCTCCATAACATCATCGATAGAGGCTTCTCCATGCATATTGCAGTGCTTGAACAAGCTGAGCATAAAC
>NZ_DJGW01000085.1:4024-4320 GCF_002432845.1 Sphaerochaeta sp. UBA5836 | reverse complement strand
AGGCCCCCAAGTTCTTCCACTGGATAGCAACCGAGCACATTCAGTTGATGCAAAGCGGCTAAATTTGCCTGGGTGGTGACCGGAAAGATGGGAATTGAGCGGCTGTGGCACAATTCAATCATGCGCTCGTCAAAGAGAGGGGAGAATACAAATTCTGCACCGCCCTGGATTGCCTGCCTGGCTTGTTCGTAGGTCTGCACATTTCCGGCTCCAACCAGAAGATCTTGTTCTTGTGCCAAGGCCTTGAGCAGGGCCAGGCCGTCGCGGCCTTGCTGGCTGACATTGACGGCCCTGAC
>NZ_DJGW01000085.1:0-3977 GCF_002432845.1 Sphaerochaeta sp. UBA5836 | reverse complement strand
TTTACCATGGGGATGCATCGGACTTTGGAGAGGGTGAAGGTGGTCGTATCCATGAGAACCTCCTATCGGTGGTTCCAGTTTACTTGGTTTGACGCATCCAGTCGACCGAAAAATAGTAGATGAAAAAGATTACCGAGCTGATCGTCCACGTAACAGGGTAGGCCCAGTAGACGACTCGGATGTCCATAACGATGGACAGTCCCACCTGGATGAAGATGATGCGGAAGATGCACCAGACGGCAAGCATGACGCTCATCGGGACGATGGACTTGCCCGCCCCCCGGAAAATTCCGGCCATCGCATGGCTGAGTGCGAGGGCCCAGAGGAACAGGCTTGCAATGCGGGACTTCTGCACCCCGAAGGCTATAACTTCCGGATCACGGCTGAACAGGGCGATCAACGGTTCTGAGCCGAAGTACATCAACAGCCCGATGGTTTCGGCAAGCACCATGGCAAAGACCGCCCCAAAGCGGGCTCCCTTTCGTACCCGCTCATACTCACCGGCCCCCATGTTCTGGCCGGTGAAGGTCGTAAGCGCAAGGGCGAAGGCGGTGATGGGGATGAAGGCAAAGCCTTGGATGCGCATGAACGCCCCGTTGCCTGCCATAGCCGCCGGTCCGAAGAGGTTGATCGAGGATTGAAGAATGACATTTGCAAAGCTTGTCACCGAGTTCTGGATTCCCGATGGGATGCCCAGCCTGAGGATAGGGGCGAGAAACCCCTTATGGAAACGTATATGTTTCAAACGCACCTTGATGATATCACCGGTGGTAAAGAGCAGGCGGAAACTCAGGATGGCGCTCACCGCCTGGGCTATGATGGTGGCATAGGCGGCTCCTGCGATTCCCATGCCCAGTACTGCAACAAACACCAGATCCAAGACGATGTTGATGACCGAGGAGACGATGAGAAAGTACAATGGATGACGGCTGTCCCCGACCGCTTGCAGGATTCCGCTGGCGGTATTGTAGAGAATGAGGGTGCCGATGCCCAGAAAGTAGATGCGGATATAGAGTTCTGCATCGTTGAACACACTTGGCGGTGTCTGCATCCAGACCAGTATCGGAGGGGCGAAATAGTACCCGAGTACTGTGAGCAGTACGCTGCCGGAAAGCCCGAGGGCTACGGTTGTGTGCACAGCCTCTTGTACGGCAGCCTTGTCGCCTTCGCCGAAGGATTTGGAGATGACCACACCTGCACCTACGAAGATGCCCTGGAATAGCCCGATCAGCAGCATGGTCAGCGACCCGATGGAGGAGATTGCGGCCAGCGACTCCTTGCCGATGAAATTTCCCACTACCAGGGAGTCGGCGGTGTGGTAGAGTTGTTGGAAAAGATTGCCCAGGAAGATGGGAATCGCAAAGGAGAGCAGATTCCTTTGGATGGATCCGGTGGTCATCAGTTTTGTGTGCGTTCCCATATGTTGTAGTACTCTAGTCCATCACAGCCGATCATGCAAGTTGCAATCAATTTTGCGAACGTGCCTTGAGGCAAAAAGAGCTGTTTTTCTTGTCTCTGCAAGCCCCTTGGCGGTGGTCCAGCTCTTTTCACTCTGTGGTATCACCCTTCTGGCTGTGATGAGCAGTTGCGTTCGGACAGAATTTTCTCTCGTGGGACCAATCCTCATGTATACTGCATAGTAGGTGCAAGGAGAGCTGACTTGGATACACATATTTTAGCGGTCGGTACATCCCGGGAAAATCGGGTGATTATGCAAGCGGCCTTGACATCGCATGAGCTCTCCTTCGCAGAGGATGGAAAGCAGGCCTTGGAATGCATTGCCAAGCTCTCAGACCTCGTTCTGATACTCATCGATGCCACAGGCGACACCCTTGACGCCCTCTTGTTGCTTCACGCCATCGAACAGAATCCCCGCTACGCTGTTATGCTGATCGCCCATAGCGGGGACAGTGATTCAATCCTGCACCCGCCGCTTACTGCTGCTGTTGTGTCCAAGCAGGTTGCGCAGGTTTTGCAAAAGGACCGCAGCAAGCTGCTCAACGAGCAGGCCTTCCTCTTCAACGCCATTTTTTGGCAAGCCCCGATGGGTATTTCCATCTCCCATGGCATCGGTCCGATCGATGGTCCGATCAACGAGGTGTTCAGGGTGAATCCCCGGTTCGAGGAGATCACCGGATGGACGAGCGAGGAGCTGAAAAGCCTCGGGTGGGCCGCAATCACCCATCCTGATGACCTTGAGGCCGACCTTGAGCAGTTCAGGCGGCTGCAGGCAGGAGAGATACCGAGCTACTCCCTCCAAAAACGGTATATAAAACCGGATGGCTCCGCTGTGTGGGTTTCCATGGTGGTTGCTTCACTGCAAATCCAAAGCAATCACTCCTACAGCCATATCTGTCTGGTCCAGGACATCTCAGAGCGGAAGGAAGCGGAACAGAGGCTTGCAGAAAGCGAGCGCAGCAAATCGATGCTGCTTTCCCATCTGCCCGGCCTTGCCTACCGGACCAAGTATGACCATGACTGGACGGTGCTCTATGTCTCCAATGGGTGCAAAGCCTTGACCGGGTATGAAAATGAGAGTCTCTTGTATAATCGTGATATCTGCTTCAATGACCTGATCGTACCTTCGTATCAACAGGGAATCAGAGCGGAGTGGGCGCGGGTGTTGCCGTTGCACCAGACGTTCACCTATGAGTATGAAATCATCAAGGCTGACGGGCAGCGGTGCTGGGTATGGGAGACCGGACAGGGCCTGTATGGCCAACATGATGAAGTATTGGAACTTGAGGGTATCATTCTCGATATTTCGGATCGAAAGAAAATCGAGCACGAGCTCATGTTCCTCAACGAGCATGATATATGGACCGGCCTGTACAACCGCCGATACCTTGAACAGTTGTTGTTTTCGGATGCCGATCTGCATCCGTCACTCAAGCGTGCCGTGCTTGCAGTCAACCTGAGTGCACTGCATACCTCAAGCATGACCTATGGTTTTCAATATACCCAGGAGATAATCAAGAAGGTCTCAAGCTCCTTGCTTGTGCTCTGCTCCGATCAGTGTCTTCTGTGCAAGACGCATGAGTATCGATTCTCTTTTTATGTGAAAGACTATCGTGATAAAGAGGATTTGATAGCCTTTTGCAAAAGGATATCATCACTTCTTGAGACCTTCCTGATCATTGAAGGCATCAATTGGGGCATCGGTATTGTCGAGATAGGCAAGGGGACGACCAAGGATGTGGAGCAGTTGTTGAGAAATGTCTTGGTTGCTTCAGAGAAGGCGTTGCAGCAATTGCATGACGATAGCTCCTACTGCTTTTTCGACAAGGCGATGGAGGAAGAGCTCTACCGTGAGGAAGTGATAACTGCTGAACTCAGTCGGATTGCAGCCGGAGAGGGAAACGGCTCGTTGTTTCTCAACTATCAGCCGATTCTTGATCTCGGGACGAACAGGATTGTTGGTTTTGAGGCCCTTGCTCGTCTGCAGATACCTTCACTGGGCCTTATCCCGCCGCTTCAGTTCATCCCGATCACCGAGAAAACCAAGCTTATCATCCCCTTGGGAGACTCCATCATTCTTCAAGCCCTGCGGTTTCTCAATACGGTGCAAAGCCTCGGGTATTCCGATATTTTCCTTTCCATCAACATCTCAGCCATACAGTTGCTGAAGCATGATTTTAATGCCAACCTGCTGAGAATGATCAAGGCGATGCAGGTCGATCCCCACTCCATCTGCCTCGAAATAACTGAATCGGTGTTTGCATCCAATTATCAGGATATCAACAGGGTGCTGGGGCAGCTGCAAAGTCTGGGAATCCAGATTGCAATTGATGATTTTGGTACCGGCTACTCATCCCTCGCCCGCGAGCGGGAGCTTAACATCAACTGTTTGAAGATTGACAAGTCCTTCATCGACAAACTCATGACCCTCACCGAAGAGCAGGCGATTACCGGTGACATCATAAGTATGGCCCACAAGCTCGGTCACTGTGTCGTAGCAGAAGGGATCGAGCATGAAA